>NZ_JBHTRF010000078.1:0-41401 GCF_042796115.1 Kitasatospora sp. NPDC056446
CCGTCGTCCCAGCCGACCGCGAACTGCACGCCGATCGCCTCGCCGTCCGGGTCGGTGGCCCGGGTGGTGACCTGCGGCATCCGGTTGATCCGGATGCCGGGGTACTGGCAGACCGAGCCCGGCGACATCGTCATGTCGGACATCGGGATCTGGTTCGGGCGCAGGTTGTAGTAGACCCGCAGGAAGGCGTCGTCGGTGAAGCGCTTCCAGGCGAGGGTGTCACCCTCGTTCTGCGCCTTCAGACCGAAGGTGATGGTCGGCCAGCCCCAGTTGGCGGCGTCCTGCACCAGGTCCTTGACCCCGCCCGAGGTGCCGCCGTACTCCAGCCAGCCGCCCGGGCAGTTGCCGCTCCAGCCCTTCGCCGTGTTGATGGTCTGGAGGTAGCGGCTCCAGAAACCGGAGGCGTTCTGCGAGTTCCAGTTCACCCCCGGGGCGATGTAACCGGTGCTCCACAGCTCGACGGGCCGGGCGTCACAGGAGTACGACCAGCTCTCGTAGGTGCCGAACTCGGCACTGAGGATCTGCTTGCCGACGAACGAGCCGTTCGGGATCTGGAAGAACGCGCGCTTCACGTCGGTCGGCGCGCAGCGCGAGGTGTCGCCGCAGTAGCCGACGCCCCAGTCGTGGACGTAGTTGCTGTTGTACGTGAAGTGCCAGTACGACTGGTTGGGGTAGGTGCGCGAGACACCGGCCCAGTCGGAGGCCTTGGGGGTGTTCCACGCCGGGTCGATCATCACCGGGTAGACCGTGCCGGGGTCGTCCAGCATCGCCTGGTCAGGCGTCAGGACCATGGTGTCCTTGGGCAGTTCGACCTTGAGGCGGGTCATCTTGGCGCCCTCGCCGGGCAGGTCGCCCTGGCCGGCGGCGTCCGGAGCCTGGGCCTGCGGGGCTGCCGGGGCCTGGGGCGCCTGCTCGGCCGACCGGGCCTGCGGCGCGGGGGCCGCCTTGAGCGCCTTCGGGGCGGCGGCCGGGGCTGCCGGGGCGGTGGCCGGAGCGCCCTGGGCGGGCGCGGTACCGGCCTGAGCGGGGGCGGTCGGCCCGGAGGAGTCCCACATCACCGGGACGGGCGCCTCGAAGACGGTGCCGCCGCCGGACGGGTCGACCGCCTTGAGGGTGCCGTCCGTCTCCTGCCGGATCGTCAGGCCCTTGCCCTGCAGACCGAGCCGCAGCTGGTCCAGCTCGGGGTTCTTGGCCGCCGCGGCGGTGTGCACCACGACCACCTGGGTGAACCCGGTCTTGGTGGCGGACAGCCGCAGGTCCACGTCCGGCAGGATCGACGCGTACTCGGCGGTCGCGCCATTGATCGTCGGCTTGGGCAATGGCTTCGGCCAGCTGAGCTTCAACTCCTTGCCGGCCCGCGCCATCCGGACCAGCGGCGCGCTGCCGCCACCGGAGAACTCCAGGTCCGCAGTGGCCCCCTTGGGAGCGACGGCACCGCCGGGCAGGGCCTGCAGCGTCGGGTCGAGGTCCACCCAGGCGCCGTTCTTGCGCACCCGCTTGGGCTGGACGTAGGTGGTGGTCATCAGCCTGCCGTCGGGCTGGGCCACGGTGTCGCTGGACTCGCCGCGCTTGGCGAGCACCTCCACCGGCTTGCCGGTACTGGCCGCCTCCCGGACCGCCAGGGTCTCGGCGGTGTCCTGGGATTCCGTCGCGCCGGGCGGAGACGTCCGCCCGGCGGCGGCCGCCGGCACCACCGTGGTCGCCGCCAGCGCGACCGCGGCGAGTGCCGCGGCGAGCAGGCTGCCCGACCGTCTTGCTGCTGTTCTCACTGTACGTAAGCTCCGACTTCCGGTATAGGGCGAAGTTTGGAGCGGATCTTCACGGAAGATTAAAAGAATTGTCAAAGACCCATCAGAAAGGCATGGGCAAGCACCCCTCGGCAGCACATCCCGAAGAGGGGGCAGTACAGGTGAAATCGGGCGAACCGCCCCTTTTGCCGTGGCGGATATCACACCACAAAGGGGGCTCGGGGCACTTGCGGAACGGCCACCGACGGTCAGCCGAGCGCGGCCGGAACTCCCCCGCCCGGCACCGCTCCACAGCGGCATCCGCACTGGTCACCCGGGGTACCGTCGAGCGGCCCGGCCCGGCTCCGGCGGCGACACGGAGCCGGGATGATCCATCGACGTGCCCCGTCAACCGGGACGCCGGGAACGGCGCGCCGGTTCCCCGGCGGGAAGACCGTGGACCCGAAAGCGCGGACCCGAAGCGCGGACCCGGAAGACCGCGGACCGGGACGGCGGCCGGACGGCTCACCCCCGGCGGAGCTCAGTTGCCACAGGGGGATCCTTCTCCCGCCCGGCAATTCGGAATGCCGACTCCCCCGGATATGTGACGCACGATCAATTTCCTTGCGGCATAACCTCGCGAAGAATCACCGCCATACCGAAATGGCGAAAGCGCGCCCGCCCTACGGCAGCTGCACCGGCGGGAAGGTCCCGGCCGGGGTGCCGGTGAGGGCGCCGTCCATGGCGTCGCGCCAGATCGGGCCCGCCAGGGTGCCGCCGAAGGCCTGGCCCACCACCGTGCCGCCGATCCGCTGGCCGTCCAGCGGCTTGGGGTTGTCGGTGTCGCTGACGACCGTCGCACCGGCCATCTCGGGCGTGTAGCCGACGAACCAGACCTGGCGGCTGTCGTTGGTGGTGCCGGTCTTTCCGGCGCTGTCGCGGCCGGTGAGGCCGGCCGTCTTCCCGGTGCCGTCCTCGACGACGCCCTTGAGCATCGCGGTGACGGTGTCGGCCGTGTCCGTGGACATCACGGCGGAGCAGTTCGCCTGCGGCACCGCCAGCTGCTTGCCGTCGGGGCCGGTCACCGAGGTGACGGCGGTCGGCGCGCAGTACGTGCCGTGGGCGGCGAAGGCCGCGTAGACGCTCGCCATCTCCAGCGGGGTCAGGTCGTTGCTGCCGAGCGTCATCGACGGCACCACCTGGAGCTTCTCGCCGCCGGCCTGCTCGGTGATGCCGAGCTTGTTCGTCATCCGGGCGACATTGCAGAGCCCGGTGTCGGCCTCCAGCTTCGCGAAGTAGGTGTTGACCGACTGCGCCATCGCCGTCTTCATGTCGAACTGGCCGGTCAGGCTCTGGCTGTCGTTGTGCACCTGCCCGGCCGACGGGAACCTGCCGCCCGAGCAGTCCGTCATCGCCGGCCACGGGATGCTGTAGTCGGTGGTGTAGCTCTGGCCCGGCGTGATGCCGTTCTCCAGGGCCGCCGCCGCGACGATCGGCTTGAAGGTCGAACCCGTCGGGAAGCCGAGCCCACCACCCATGGCCTTGGTGGCGTTGTAGTTGATCTGGGTCTGGTGCTGCTTGTCGTCGACCCCGTACGGGCGGCTCTGGCCCATCGCGAGGATCTTGCCGGTACCCGGTTCGACGATGCTCATCGCGGTCGCCGCCTGGTCACCCGCGTTCACGTGGCCGGTGACCGACTCGTTGAGGGCCGCCTGCGCCCGGGGGTCGAGCGTGGTGTGGATCCGGAGGCCGCCGCGCTTCCACACCGCCTGCCGCTCGGCCGCCGTCTTCCCGAACACCGGGTCGGTGAGCACCACCTGGCGCACGTAGTCGCAGAAGAAGCCCTCCCCCTGCTTCGCCAGGATGCAACCCTGCTGCGGCGCCTGGACGTTCAGCCCCAGCGGGGTCGCGATGGCCTGCTGGGCCTGCTCCTTGGTGATGTGCCCGTACTCGGCCATCTTGCGCAGCACGGTGTCGCGCCGCTCCTTGGCCGCCGTCGGGTTGACGGTCGGATCGTAGCCGCTGGGCGACTGCACCAGACCGGCGAGCATCGCGGCCTGCGGCAGGGTGAGGTCCTTGGCGTGCACCCCGAAGTAGCGCCGCGCCGCCGCCTCGATGCCGTAGGCCTTCTCCCCGAAGAAGGTGATGTTCAGGTAGTTGGTGAGGATCTGGTCCTTGCCCAGGGTCTCCTCGACCTTGATCGCGTACTTCAGCTCCTGGATCTTGCGGCCCACCGTCTGCCGCTGCGCCTCCGCGACCTTCTGCGGGTCGTCGCCCGCCTCGTCGACGAAGACGTTCTTCACGTACTGCTGGGTCAGCGTGGACGCGCCCTGCGCGGTCGTGCCCGAGGAGGCGTTCTTGTCCACGGCGCGCAGCACGCCCTTGAGGTCGATCGCACCGTGCTCGTAGAAGCGGTTGTCCTCGACATCCACCAGCGCGGTCTTCACCAGCGGGGATATCTGGTCCCCCGGCACCACCGTGCGGTCGCGGTCGTACACCGTGGCGATCGTGCCGCCCTGGGCGTCGAGGATCGTCGAGGCCTGCGACAGCGCCGGCGTCTTGAAGTCGTCGGGCAGGCTCTGGAAGTCGTCCGCCGCCGACCGGGCCCCCAGCCCGGCCGTCGCGACCGCGGGCAGCGCGATCCCGGCCGCCACGACGCCCGCGGCCACGCTGACCGCGATCAGCTTCGCTCCGTGGCCGAACTTCCGCCCACCCGTCCCCGCACGCTTCTCTGCCATGGAACGGGAACCTACGTGCACGTCATGAGGAACTCGTTAGAGTCCCGGCCGCCCTCACGTCCACCTCTGTCCCCACTTCCACCTCTACCGCGCCGCGAGATGGACCTCCGTGATCGTCGCGGCCGCCTCGAACCCGAGCACCGGGTCGGGCCGCCCGGAGAGCAGGCTCGCGTAGAGCGGACGGTAGTGGGCGACCTTCCTCGGCGTGAGCCCGTCGTTGCCGAAGACGGCGAGCAGTTCGCCCTCCCGCGCGGCGAACCCGGTCATGGCCGTGTGGTCGATCCACACCTCCACCCCGGAGCGGCCGAACACCAGGCTGCTCTCCTTGCTGCTGGCACCGGTCAGCCAGCTGCTGCGCAGCCGGGCGGTACCGGTCTCGCCACGGGAGCGGAAGTCCACCGTGCACCAAGCGCTCGCACCGCCGTCCGTCTGCCGGACCGAGGCCGGCCCGGCGAGGTCGACGAAGCGGGTGAGCATGCTGAGCTGGTTCACCCCGGAGTCCGTCCAGCTGGAGACGTACGAGGCGAAGGCCTCCGCCCCGCGCGAGACGTACGGGTCGTAGAACGCGGACGTCACGGTCGTGACCGGCCCCCACTCGGGGTGCCCGGCGAGCAGGTCCGCCGCCCAGTCGACCTCGGGCGAGAAGGCGAAGTGGTGCGCGGTGAGCACCCGGCCGCGCACGTCGACCGCGCCGTCCAGCTCGCGCAGCGCCGCGAGCGAGGCCCGGTCGTGCACGAGCGGCTTCTCCACCAGCACCCGGGCCGAGGAGCGCAGCAGCACCAGGGACGTCAGCTCGGCGTGCGTCTCCGTCGGCGTGGCCAGGACCACCAGGTCCGGCCGGTGCGCGTCGAGCGCCCGGGCGAGGTCCCGGTAGTGCGGCGGCGCCTCCCCCCGGAATCCGACCGGCCCCGCCACCCGCGGGTCGACCGTGAACTCCAGCTCCACCTCCGGCCGCTCCGCCAGCACGGCAAGGTGCGTCTCCGCGATGATCCCGACCCCGACCAGCCCCACCCGCACCATGCCGCCCCCACTCCGAAAGACCCTGCCCGCACCCTAACCGGAACCCCCGGACCCGCCCCGGACCCGCCCCGAGGGCGATCAGAGGATCGGCTCGCAGCCGATCGCCTTCCCCCCGGCGGTGAGGAACTGCCGGACGAGATCGTTCTGGTCCGGGAACAGAAAGGGCTGTTCGAGGCCGCTCGTGAAACCGCCGTTGACGGTGAAGAAGACGTCCCTGCCCTGGCAGGTGGCGACGAGTGTCCCGTCGGCGACCCAACGGGCCCGCCCGACGGCGGACAGCTCCTTGCCGTCCTTCCGGGTAAGGGAGGTGGTCCGTGGCTCGGTGGTGATCGCGAAGGTCTGGACCCGCGCGTCACGCACCGGGTCACCGCCGATCGTGCAGGACCAGATCGGGCCGAACGCGGTGGTGACCTGCTGCGGCATGCGCCATTGGGCTTCGGGGTTCTTCGCGGGCGCGAACCCGGGCAGGCCGCAGAGGCCGGCCCAGTCCGGGTCCGTTTCGGCCCCCGTCGCGGACAGGCTGTTCGGAGCCGCGAGCTGTCGGCCCGCACAGGAGCGTGCCGTGGCCGCGCCGTTGGCGAAGGCCACGGCCAGGCGGGCCCTGGCCTCGTCACGGCCCGCCTCGCTCGTGCGAACCTCGGCGCGCAGGCCCTTCTGGCAGCCGTCGGGGAGTACGGCCCATGCCGCGATCGGGGTCACCGAGCCGACCGCGTCGCCGGAGAACAGCCGGGCATCGGACGCGGCCAATGGGCCCGGGCCGCCCTTGCCGTTGAGGACGACGGTGAACCGCACAGTCCTCTTGGAGGTCTCGAACAGGCCGGAACTGACCGTGGCTGAGCAACTGTTCCCGGGGGCGGTCTCCGTCGCCGAGTAGTAGGTGCTCTTGCGTTCGCTGATCCGCCCCGCCCCCAGCAGGTCGTGCACCTGATCGGCCGTGGCCGCCCCGTCACACACGCTGTCCGGCCCCCCGAGGTTCGTCAGCCGGTACAGCGCGAACCCCACCGCCCCGACCGGGACGAGGGAGAGCGCCAGCACCGCCGCCGCCAGCCGCACCCGCAGCCTCCGCGTGGTGAACCCGCGCCGGTCGTCGCGCATCGTCTCGGCCATCCTCACGACCGCCTCCCCCATGACGGCAAAGGGGCTGTCCCCTCTGCGGCATGACGACCGTACAGGCCACCACTGTCAGTACACCCACGCACCCCCCGTAGCGCAAATTTCACGGGGAGTGCACGGGTGCCACGCGACCGTCTTCGCCGCCGGCGGGCCGGCGTTCCGAACCATCGCCTTCCGCCCGCCGTGCGAGGGCAGAGGTCAGCGCTCGCGGCCGCGGGCCTTCAGCGGGAGGGCGGGGAGTTCGGGGGCGGGGAGGCGGTCGCCGGCGTAGCCGTGGACGTCGCCGAAGCGGGAGGTGGACATCCAGTCGGTGCGGGCCTGGGCGATGTCCTCGGTCGAGCGGCCGATGAAGTTCCACCACATGACGATCTTCTCGTCGAAGGGCTCCCCGCCGAGGAGGAGGACGGCGGCGTCGGTGTGGGCCCGGAGGGGGAGGTGGGGGCGGCCGCGGCCGAGGTAGAGCATGGAGCCGGGTTCGACGGGGACGCCGTCGACGTCGGCGCGGCCGGACATGGCGAGGACGGCGTACTCGAAGTCGGGGACGAGGGGGAGCCGGAGGTCGGCACCTTCGGCGAGGGCGAGGTCGGCGCCGACCAGGGGGGTGTGGGTGGTGCCGGGGGAGGTGGCGGTGTCGAGGGTGCCGAGGAGGACGGTGGCGCGCAGGCCGGGGGCGGTGACCACGGGCAGGTCGGGGTGGTGTTCGAAGCCGGGGGCGGTGTGCCGGTGGGCGTCCGGGAGGGCGACCCAGAGCTGGGCGCCGTGCAGGAGGCGGGCGTGCGGGCGCGGCGACTCCTCGGAGTGGGAGATCGCCCGGCCGGAGGTCATCAGGCCCAGTTCGTACGGCCGGACGGTCTGCAGGCTGCCGAGGCTGTCGCGGTGCAGGACTTCGCCCTGGTGGAGCCAGCTGACCGTCTGGAGGCCCATGTGCGGGTGCGGCGGGACCTGCATGCCGGGTTCGTCGGCGATGTCGTCGGGGCCGTAGTGGTCGACGAAGCACCAGGCGCCGACCATGCGGCGGCCGAGGTTGGGGAGCAGGCGGCGGACCACTGTGCTCGCGCCGAGCGGGAATTGACGTGCGGTCAGCAGATCCCGCACGGGGCCGCCACCGGCCTCGCCTCCGCAACTGGTCGGGGCGGGCCTGGGGTCGAGGTTGCTCATCGCGGTTCCACCACCGTACGAGGGGCCGGGCGGGAACGGCCGGGCGGGACGAGGGGCCGTCGTGACCGATCATCCGGCACCTTCCGGTGTTCCTCCACCCGCACCCGGCCATCCGGCGGTGTCGCGCGCAGTAGGCAGACGCAGTAGGCAGACGCAGCAGGCAGACGCGGGCGGCGGACCCCGCCGCCCGCACGGGCGCACCTCAGTGCGCGCAGGCCCACCAGGCGTCCGTCGAGGCCGCGTCGGCGAGCTTGCGCAGGTTGCGGACGGCCTCCGCCGGGTCCTCGGCCCCGTACACCGCGGAGCCGGCCACGAACACGTCCGCACCGGCCTCGGCGCAGCGCTCGATGGTGGACGCGGACACGCCTCCGTCGACCTGGAGCCACAGTTCCAGGTCGTGCTTGGCGATCAGCTCCCGGGTGCGGCGGATCTTGGGCAGCATGATGTCGAGGAACGCCTGGCCGCCGAAACCGGGTTCGACCGTCATGATCAGCAGCATGTCGAGCTCGGGCAGCAGGTCCTCGTAGGGCTCGATCGGCGTGCCCGGCTTGAGCGCCATGGACGCCCGGGCGCCCTTGGCGCGGATCTCGCGGGCGAGCCGGACCGGCGCGGCGGCGGCCTCGACGTGGAAGGTGACCGAGCCGGCGCCGGCCTCGACGTACTGGGGGGCCCAGCGGTCCGGGTCCTCGATCATCAGGTGGCAGTCGAGCGGGATGTCGGTGGCGCGGGCGAGCGATTCGACGATCGGGACGCCCAGCGTCAGGTTGGGCACGAAGTGGTTGTCCATGACGTCCACGTGCAGCCAGTCGGAGCCCCGGACGGCCTCGGCCTCGTCGGCGAGCCGGGCGAAGTCCGCGGACAGGATGCTGGGGTTGATCTGGGCCATGGCCGGCTACCTTCTACCTTCACCTGAGGGCTGGGACACCCGGGGAACGGGCGCCTCGCCCCATCATCCCGTGCCGCGCAACCACCGTACGCACACCGCGACCGCCGCGTGACCGGCATCACACCCCGAACGGGATTACCGGGGCCGCCGCCGTGGTCATCAGCTCCTGAAGCGGTCCACGCACCCGCCCGGGCGGTCCGCGCCAGCGGCCGCCCCGGCGCCTGCCCGGGCCGTCCCGACCAGCCGAGCTCCCGCCCCCGCGCGGAGTTCCGTCCCAGGAAGGCTCCCGATGGCCGATCTCGTCCATCCCGCCCGTGCGCTGTGGTGGCTCTTCGAGCCGGTGCACGCCGTCACCTACTTCCTGCCCGAGGGGCGCGCCGCCTTCGAGGAGGCCGGACTGCACGGCCGCCTCTACAGCTACTTCGCGAACCGCTCGGCCCCGCTCGGCGCGGTGGACGCGGCGCCGGTGGTCGCCGCGTTCTTCAGCTTCTCCCCGGCGATGGTCGAGCGCGCCCTGCCGGAGGTGTGGACGCACGCGAGCCCGGAGGAGGCGCTGGTCGCGCGGCTGAAGGGTTCGGCGGCGACGCTGGGCCGGCTGCTGGAGCACGTGGACCGCAAGCAGGTCGAGTACGCCGCCGAGGCCCTGGAGCAGGCCGCGGCCCGACTGGACTGCGCGGGCCGGGTGCTGGCCGCCGCCAACGCCGCGCTCCCCCGCCCGGCCGGCCTGTACGAGCGGCTCTGGCAGGCCGCCACCGTGATGCGCGAGCACCGCGGGGACGGCCATGTGGCGGCGCTGGTCGCGGCCGGGCTGGACGGCTGCGAGGCGCTGGTGGTCCGCTGCGCGCTGGACATGCGGCGCGAGGTGCTGCAGCCGCTGCGCGGGTGGACGGACGAGGAGTGGGAGGCCGCCGCGGAACGCCTGGTCGAACGCGGCTGGCTGACCGCGCAGGGCACGGTCACCGAGCTCGGCCGGATCCGCCACCGCTCCCTGGAGGCGGCCACCGACCTGGCCGCCACCCGGGTGTGGGAGGACTACCCGCGCGCCGAACTCGACAAGCTGGCGGCGGCGTTGAAGCCGATGTCGGCGCTCTGTCGCAGCGAACTGCCGGTCAACCCGGTGGGGTTGCCCGACAACCCGTAGGCCCCGGCCGGGGGCCGACCGCCTGCCCCCTCGGGCCGTTGGCTTGGCCCCTCGGGCCGGCGGCCTACGTCCCGGGTGGGCCGAGGACGATCCCCCGCCCGGCGTAGAACTGCCCGAACGACCGCCACGGCACGCGCGCGAAGGCCTGCGACTCCCCCGGGAATCCGGACGGGTTGTGGATCAGCAGCGCCGTGTCCGTGGCGCCGACCGCCAGCACCAGGTGGCCGCCGCGCCGCACCGGCTCCGGCCCGCCCGGCTCCCGGATCGACGGGTGCACCGACAGCATCACCAGCCGTCCGCCGACCACCTCGGCCGACACCTCCTCGGGCGTCAACTCCCGTGCCTGCGCGGCCAGTCCCCAGCGCCGCCGGACGTACTCGGCGAACGGCGCGTGGACCAGCCCGCGCAGGCTCTCACCGTCCCGGACGTACCCGCCGGCCGCCACGCACTCGCCCGCGAGCGCCATCGCCGTCGGCGTCACGCCCCACCAGTGCTCCAGCGCCATCCGCAGGCAGGCCACCCCGCACAGCCGCCACGACCACCACGCGTACTCCTCCGGCGTGGCCGCCCCGGACTGGCCCCAGCGCGGGTCCGCGGCCGCGTCCAGCCGCCCGTCGACGATCTCCCGGACGAGTTCGGGCGACTCCCACTGCGCGCGGTACGGCACCTCGTGCACCACCCTCACGCTGCACTCCGCCGACTCCGCCCGCGCCACCCACGCCGGCCGGTCGGCCCGCGCGCTGCCCTGATCCACCATCCCCCGACGCTCTCACGCCGGGTGGCCGGACAACTCACGACACTCCCTGAGTACCCGTACTCAGGCGGCCGGCCTGCGGTCCTCCGTAGCGTGAGCACGCCGGCCACCGGGGGCGGCGGCAAGCACGGCACCGGCGACGACGGGAGCGGTCATGAAGAAGGGCCTGGCGGTAATGGGCGGGCTGGTGCTGGTCTCGTGGCTGGTGTTCGCGGCCCCGTTCCTCATGTTCCTCTTCGCGGCGATGTCCGGCGGCCTGGACCCGTACTCCTCGGATCCCTCGCCCGCCGCGACCTACGCGCCGGCCCCGCCGTCCCCCACCGCCGCCTCGCCGACCCGCTTCCCGGCGCCGCCGGAGTCCCCCGCCCCGCCGGTCTCGCTCGACCGGTAGGCCAGCCGCTGCGCCGCGTGCCGTCCGCGCTGCTCCACCGGGACCGCGCCGGTGGCGCCGGCCAGGCCGAACGGCGGCATGTCGAAGTAGATCGACTCGTACCCGCCCTCCGGCACGATGTACGTCTCGTGCCAGAGCCCGACGTGCCCGCGGATCTTGCCCTCCCGCATCTTGCGGTTGGCGATGCCCCACACGGTGTGGTGGAAGCCGTCGGGCGCGCTCGCGTAGCCGTACAGCTTCTCCTTGGACTCCCAGTACTGGACGACGTAGTAGGTGCGCGGCGAGGCGGTGAGCAGGATCCGTCCGAGGAGGCCGCGCTCGGAACCGCTCCCGCCGCGGCGCAGCTCGTACAGCATCCGGAACATCGCGAACATCACCGGGCCCCAGTGGTGCACGGCCCAGAACCGGTTGATCCGCATGCCGATGAGCAGTACCACGGTGTCGCCGGTGGCGGCGGCGGTGGTGTAGCCCGGCAGCGGCTTGGCGAACATCGGCATCTGCGCCTCCCGGTCCCCGTACCCCTTGATGTAATCGGTGATTACATCAGCGTCCGACAACCCGGTCAAGGCTCGCTACAGACACAATTCCGCTACCGCGCAGGCGGGTTGGCGATCCCCTGGCCGAAGGTGTCGATAACCTGCGCGGCCAGCTCCTCCGCCTTCTCGGCCGGCAGGTAGCCGTCCACGATCATCTGCGCCAGCCCGTACACCAGCGCCTGACCGGCCAGCCCGACCAGCGCCGGGTCCCCGGCGCGCAGCCGGCCCGCCTCCTGGTCCGCGACGATCAGCTCCGTGAACGCCCGGTCGATCCAGTCCAGTTGCTCCCGCAGCTCCGGATCCCGCGAGGCCGCGAACACCCGCGAACGCACCAGCTCGAACCGGCGCGGATGACGCACCGCGTACCGGACGCAGCCCAGCCCGATCGCCCGCATCACCGACCGCCCGTCCGGACCGGCGGCCGCCGCCTGCGCCTTCTGCCACCGCACGAAGTCCGCCAGCACCCGCTCCGCCAACGCGGTCAACAGCGCCTGCCGGTCGGCGAAGTGCCGGAACGGCGCCCCGGCCGACACCCCCGCCCGCCGCGCCACCTCCCGCACGCTCACCTTCTCCTGCCCCTGCTCGTCCAGCACGTCGAACGCCGCCGCCAGCAACGCCTCCGGCAGCGCCCCGTGGTGGTACGCCCCCCGGCCGGGCTCCTTCGTCTCCCTCATGCCCGCCTTGCTACCACAACCGGCCCCGCCCCCGGCCCTTCGACGGGCAAGGACCGGGGCCGGGACCGGGGCCGGGGCCGCGGGGCCGGGGCCGCAGCGGCGGGGGTGCCTGGGCAGCGGGTGGGCTACCAGGCGTAGTCCTCCGGGGCGGGGCGGTGGCCCGGGAAGAGTTCGTCGAGGCGGTCGAGGGTCTTCTGGTCGAGTTCGATGTCGAGGGCGGCGAGGGCGCCGTCGAGGTGGGCCGGGGTGCGGGGGCCGATGATGGGGGCGGTGACGGCCGGGCGGGAGAGGAGCCAGGCGAGGGCGAGGTGGGCGGGGTCGACGCCGAGTTCGTCGGCGAAGTCCTCGTAGGCCTGGATGCGGTCGCGGTGCTTGGCGAGGAGTTCGCTCGCGTAGCCCATGGCGCTGCGGTCGCGGGTGCCCTCGCGCTCCTTGCGCAGGACGCCGCCGAGCAGGCCGCTGCGCAGCGGGGACCAGGGGATGAGCCCGAGGCCGTAGTGCTGGAGGGCGGGGATGACTTCGAGCTCGATGGCGCGGTCGAGGAGGTTGTAGAGGGACTGCTCGCTGACCAGGCCGAGGAAGTGGCGGGAGCGGGCGGCCTCCTGGGCCTGGGCGATGTGCCAGCCGGCGAAGTTGCTGGAGCCGACGTAGACGATCTTGCCCTGGGCGACCAGGACCTCCATCGCCTGCCAGATCTCCTCCCAGGGCGTGGCCCGGTCGATGTGGTGCATCTGGTAGAGGTCGATGTGGTCGGTCTGCAGCCGCCGCAGGCTGGCCTCGACGGCCCTGCGGATGGCGAGCGCGGAAAGCTTGCCGTCGTTGGGCCAGTCGCTCATGTCGGCGTAGGCCTTGGTGGCGAGGACGGTGCGCTCGCGGCGACCGCCGCCCTGGGCGAACCAGCGGCCGATGATCTCCTCGGTGCGGCCCTTGAGGTTGCCCTCGCTGTCGCGGCCGTAGGCGTTGGCGGTGTCGAAGAAGTTGATGCCGCGGTCGTGGGCGGTGTCCATGAGGCGGTGGGATTCGGCTTCTTCGGTGTGCGGGCCGAAGTTCATGGTGCCGAGGCAGAGGCGGGAGACGGTCAGGCCGGTGCGGCCGAGGTGGGTGTACTCCATGGCGCCCCACCCAATGCCACACCGGCCGTCCTGTCCAGCACATTTCCCGGGCGCGCCGGAGCCCCGTCGGTCACCGTCCGTGCGTGGCGAACTTCCGTACGGCGAGCGGCATGCAGAGGGCGAGCAGTACGGCGCTCCAGAGCACCGCCACGAGCGCGGCGTGCTGCATCGGCCAGGCGGAGCCGGCCGCCGAGGGGTTGCCGAAGAGCTCCCGGCAGGCCTGGACGACGGAGCTGATCGGGTTCCAGTCGGCGACCAGGCGCAGCCAGCCGGGCATGCCGCCGGTGGGCACGTAGGCGTTGGTGACCATCGCCACCGGGAAGACGACGACGGAGAGTTGGCCCGCCGCCTCCTCCTTGCCGACGGCCAGGCCGAGCAGGGTGCCGACCCAGGTCATCACGAAGCGGAAGAGCAGCAGCAGCGCGAACGCCCCTGCGGCGTCGGCGAGTCCGTGCCGGGCCCGCCATCCGGCGGCGAGCCCGACCAGGGCCAGCAGGGCCAGGACGACCACGCTGACCAAAAGGTCGGCGAGGGTCTGCCCGAGCAGCAGGCCGGTGCGGGAGACCGGCATGGAGCGCAGCCGGTCGGTGACCCCGCGCCCGACGTCGCGGGCGGCGCCGACCATGGTGGGCATGATGCCGTTGGTGGCGACCATGGCGAACAGGCCGGGCATCAGGAACTCCCGGTAGTCGCCACCGCCCGGCACCTGCATGGCGCTGCCGAAGACGTACCCGAAGACCACCACCATGATCACCGGGACGCCCAGCGAGGCAGCCAGCAGTCCGGGCGAGTGGCGGTAGTTGAGCAGGACGCGGAGCATCGACGTCCAGGTGTCGGAGACCAGCCGGCCGACGGTGGACGGTCGCGCGGGGGCGTAGGCGGCGACGGCCATCAGGCAGCCCTCCCGGCCCCGGCGGAGGCCGAGCCAACGGCGGAGGCCGAGCCCCCGGCGGCGGCCGAGCCCCCGGCGACTCCCACGGCGCCGGTGAGCGTGAGGAACACGTCGTCCAGCGAGGGGGCCCGTACCCCGACGTCCTCCGCGACCACTCCCGCCCGGTCCAACTCCCGTACCAGAGAGGGCAGCAGGACGGGAATGCCGGGTGCCGTCAGCACCGTGACGGTCCGCTCGGCGACGTCCACGTGCGCGTCGCCGCCGGTGAGCGAGGACAGCACCACGGCGGTGGCGGCGAGTTGCTCCGGATTGGCCAGGGTGACGGAGACCTGGCTGCCGATCGCCGCCTTGAGCCGGTCGGGTGGGCCGGTGGCGATGGCGGCGCCGTGGTCGACGACCACGATGTCGTCGGCGAGCCGGTCGGCCTCTTCCAGGTACTGGGTGGTGAGCAGCACGGTGGTGCCGCCGTCCGCCAACTCCTTGACGGTGTTCCAGATCTCCTGCCGGCTGCGCGGGTCGAGTCCGGTGGTCGGCTCGTCCAGGAAGAGCACGGGCGGGCTGGTGACCAGGCTGGCGATGAGGTCGAGGCGGCGCCGCATGCCGCCGGAGTAGGTGCGGACGAGCCGGTCGGCGGCCTCGGTGAGGTCGAAGCGGGTGAGCAGTTCGTCGGCGCGCTCGCGGGCCCGGCGGGCGCCGAGGCGGTGCAGCCGGCCGAGCAGCCGCAGGTTGTCGCGCCCGGTGATGCCCTCGTCGACGGCGGCGTGCTGCCCGGCGAGGCCGATGGCGCGCCGGACCTCCTCGGCGGCCCGGACGACGTCGTGCCCGGCGACCCGGGCGGTGCCGTGGTCGGGGGCGACCAGGGTGGCGAGAACCCGAACGGCGGTGGTCTTGCCGGCGCCGTTGGGGCCGAGGAGGCCGCAGACGGTGCCGGCCTGGACGGTGAGGTCGAGGCCGCGCAGGGCCTCGGTGGCGCCGAAGCGTTTCCGCACGCCCGCCATCTCGATGGCGGGACGGGTGGTCTCGGACATGGCTCTGCCCTCTCTCTAGGTACAGCGTACGTAGAAGCGCGTGCATGCGCATCCTACTACGTACGCCGTACGTATCTAAGATGGGAAACCGAGGTGATCTTCCAGTGCCATCCGACAAGACCCCCAGCAGCAGCGACCGCCCCTCCGCGCCCGAGGCCCCCGAGGCTCCGGAGCTGATCTGGCTGCGCCCCGAGCGCACCGGCCGCGGCCCGCGCCCCGCCCACAGCCGCGACTCGATCGCCGCCGCGGCGATCACGATCGCCGACGCCGAGGGCCTCGACGCGGCCTCCATGCGCCGGGTCGCGGCAGCGCTCGGCGCGGGCACCATGTCGCTCTACAACTACGTGCCGAAGAAGGAGCACCTGCTCGACCTGATGCTCGACGCGGCCACCGGCGAGTACGCGCTGCCCGCCGCGCCCACCGGCGACGTCCGCGCCGACCTCGCCGACCTCGCCCACCAGCAGCTCGCGATCTTCCGCCGCCACCCCTGGCTGCCCGCCCTGGTGCTGGCCCGGCCCGGCATCGGCCCCAACGCCCTGCGCTACACCGACCACTTCCTCGCCGTCACGGCCCCGACCGGCCTCGGCGGCGGCGCCCGGATGGAGGCGATGGCCATGTTCAACGGGTTCGTCTGCCAGTACGCCCAGTACGAGCAGACGGCCGCCGCGGGCGCCAAGTGGCAGTCGGAGCTGGTCGGTTACCTCACCAGGGCCGCGATGAGCGGCGAATACCCGCACCTGGCACAGGCCTTCGCCACCTCCGGCCCGCCCGCCGACCCGGAGAAGGCCTTCGACCGCGCCCTCGACCGGGTGATCGCCGCCGTCCTGGCCCCGGCGGCGGAGGACTGACAGCGGCGCAGGTGGATCACCCGTTCGAGTGGTTTGAAGGGCGCGTCACGGAAGCCCAGGAGGGTCGGCACGCCAGACTGAGCTGCCCGTTCCAGTGATCAACTCCCGTCACCCCATGGAGACATCCGATGGCCAGTTGGGATTACGACAACGTAGGTTCGCCGATCGACGCGCTGCAGATCAACCGCATCACGGTCACCCCGGACCCACCCACCCCGGGTCAGACCAATGTCTTCACTATCAACGCCGCAGCAGAAGAAGCCATCGCCGACGGCGCCTACCTCGACGTCACCGTCAAGCTCGGCCTGATCAAGCTGCTGACGAAGCGCTACGACCTCTTCGCCGAACTGCGCGGCGAGGGCACCCTCAAGCTGACCTGCGCCACCAGCGACGGCAAGAGCCCCATCCCGAAGGGCGCCACGACACTGACCCTCACCCTGGACCTGCCGAAGGAGACGCCGCGGGCGAAGTTCGCCATCGACGTCCAGGGCTACACGGTGGATGACAACGAGCTGCTGGCGCTCAAGGTCAAGGTCGACTTCATGAAGTTCTGAACCTCCGCCGCCGCAAGAACGCGGAGCTATCCGTGGGCCAGGGCCGCCCTCGGCAGCACCCCGGCGCCCCGCCCGTCCACCAGCACGAGCGCGGCGCCGTGCGCCTCCCCCAGCACGGCCCGCGCCTCGTCCGGCGACTGCCCGACGCCGACCGTCGGCAGTGCCGGCCCGAGCAGCGGGCCGAGCGGGTCGCCCGGCTTGGCGCCGCCGTCCGCGAGCGCCGCCGCCAGCGCCTCCCGGGAGACCGCGCCGACCACCTCCGCCGCGCTCACCCCGAACGGCCGCGCCGCCCGCGCGAGGACGACCGGCGCCACCCCGCCCGGCGCTCCGTGCAGCGCCTCCAGCGCCTCGCCGACCGTCGCGTCGGCCTCGACCGCCACCAGCGGCCCGGCACCGTCGAGCAGGTGCCGCAGGGTGTCGCCCTCCTCCAGGAAGCCCCACTGCCGCATCCACGCGTCGCTGTGCACCTTGGACAGGTACGAGCGGCCCGAGTCCGGCAGCAGCACCACGACCAGGTCGTCCGGTCCCAGCCCGCGCGCGACCCGCAGTGCCGCCGCCACCGCCGTGCCCGAGGACGGGCCGGCCAGGATGCCCTCCTCGCGGGCGAGACGGCGGGCCGTCAGCAGCGACTCCCGGTCCGGGACGCGCTCGAACACGTCGACCACGTCCGCCCGGTAGGCCTTCGGCCAGCGGTCCTCGACGGTGCCGGGGTGGAGGAAGTGCCCGATGCTCTCGACGTACCACGGGCTGCCGTCGCCGCCGCCGTACATCGAGGATTCCGGGTCCGCGCCGATGACGGTCACGGTGCCGCCGGAGGTGTCCTTGAGGTAGCCGCCGGTGCCGGTGATGGTCCCGCCGGTGCCGACGCCCGCGACGAAGTGGGTCACCCGGCCGCCGGTCTGCTCCCAGATCTCGGGGCCGGTGGTCCGCACATGGGCGTCCGGGTTGGCCTGGTTGTCGTACTGGTTGGCGAGCCAGGCGCCGGGGATCTCCTCCGCCAGCCGCTGGACGACGTTGAACAGGTGTGCCGGGTCCTCGGCCGGGACGGCGGTCGTCGCGAGCACCACCTCGGCGCCGTACGCCCGCAGGATGTCGGACTTCTCGGGCGCCGACTTGTCGGACACCCCGGCGATCACCCGGTACCCGCGCTGCCGCCCGACGATCGTCAGGCCGATGCCGGTGTTGCCCGAGGTCGCCTCGACGATCGTCCCGCCCGGCTTCAGCAGGCCGTCCCGCTCGGCGGCCAGGACCATCGACAGCGCGGCGCGGTCCTTGACGCTGCCGCCGATGTTGAGGAACTCGGCCTTGGCGTAGATCGGCGCGGCGATGCCCGCTCCGAGCCGGGCGAGGCGGAACAGCGGTGTCCCGCCGATCGCGTCGAGGACGGATTCGTGGACTGCGGTCATC
Source organism: Kitasatospora sp. NPDC056446 (assembly GCF_042796115.1). Classification (NCBI taxonomy): domain Bacteria; kingdom Bacillati; phylum Actinomycetota; class Actinomycetes; order Kitasatosporales; family Streptomycetaceae; genus Kitasatospora; species Kitasatospora sp. NPDC056446. The sequence goes on from NZ_JBHTRF010000078.1 coordinate 17,980, forward strand.
ATGGGCCCTTTCATCGGCTGTCCGCCCGAGCCTTCCCAGCCCGGGGGCCGGGTAGGCGGCGGCGGCCCCGCTCCTCATCCGGCCGAAACACGGGCGGAGGGGTGACCGCCCGTCACCATCCTCCCGGGTAGCGCGAGAGCCAGTCCGCGTGCCGCTCCTTCAGCCGGTCGCGCTCCTCCGTCGTGGTCAGGTAGACGTCCGCGCCGCCGTCGTACGGGTGGTAGAGCCGCCGCATGCCGGTGTCGGAGACGATCACCCCGTACTCCCGCTCGTCGGCGACCCGGCGCAGCAGCCGGTCCAGGCAGCCCGGCCGCCACTGCTGTCGTTCCACGAAGGAGTGCCAGTAGGTGCCGCACTCCGGCTCGGAGCCGTCCGCCCCGTCCGCCCCGTCCGGCTCGTCCGGCTCGAACCAGGTCCGCCAGTGCTTCGCGTCCCGGCGCATGCGGGGCACGCTCGGCTTCTCCGTCCACCTCGGCGTGAGGACGTACACCTCCTTGCCGGTGAACAGCCCGTTCAGCACGGTGTTGTGGCGCTCCAGCAGGATCGCGTACTCGCGCTCGTCGTCCGGGTAGCGCTTGGACTCCGGCAGGCTGTGGAAGCGCACCCAGCGCTCGCCCCCGCGCTCCTGGATCTCGTGCCCGATGGGCATGCTGCCCGGCCACCGCCGCTCCCACAGCGCGGTCAACGCGTCCCGGTCCACCGGCGTCCCCCTCTCGATCGGCGCCGAGTCTGTCACACCCGTCCCACCGGCCCCGACCTGGCGAAATTCCCTCGTCACCGCCTCCGGGCTCCCGTAGCGTGGTGCGGTCGTCGATCTTGAGGCCAGAACGGGGCACCACACCATGCAGCAGCACCAGGGCTGGGCCGACGAACGCTTCGGCGCCGTCGCCGACGCCTTCGCCGCCAACTTCGCCGAGTTCCCCGAGCTGGGGGCCGCCGTCACGGTGTACTCCGGCGGCCGCAGGGTGGTGGAACTGTGGGGCGGCACCGCCGACGAGCGCACCGGCCGGGCCTGGACGCAGGACACCCTGGTCCCGGTCTTCTCCTGCGCCAAGGGCCCGGTGAGCATCGGCGCCCACCTGCTCGCCCAGCAGGGCCGGCTCGACCTGGACGCCCCGGTCGCCCGCTACTGGCCCGAGTTCGCGCGCCACGGCAAGCAGTCCGTCACCACCCGGATGATCCTCGGCCACCGGGCGGGCATCCCGGCGCTGGACGCGGTGCTCTCCTTCGAGGAGGTCGCCGCCTGGGACCCGGTGATCCGGGCGATCGAGGCGCAGCAGCCGCTCTGGGAGCCGGGCACGGCGTACGAGTACCACGGCCATGTGTTCGGTTTCGCGGTCGGCGAGGTGATCCGCCGGATCACCGGCCTGACCCCGGGCGCGTTCCTGCGCGAGGAGCTCGCCGGGCCGCTCGGCGCCCTGCCCGCCTGGATCGGCCTGCCGGAGGAAGAACTCCCGCGCGTCGCACGGCTGGTGGAGGCCGAGGGCCGCCGTCCGATGCCCGGCCCCGAGCACCTGCTCACCCGGATCGTGACGATGAACGGCACACTGGTCTTCCCCGGCCTGGACGTGCCGCACGGCTGGAACGACCCGGCCCTGCACGCGATCGAGCTGCCCGGTGCGGGCGCCGTCGCCTCCGCGACCGGCCTGGCCGGGCTGTACGCGGCGGCGGTCACCGGCCTGGACGGCGGGGAGCGGGTGCTGTCCCGTGACACCGTCACCGACGTGCTGCGCGAAGTCTCCTCCGGCGCTGGCTTCCTGGGCTTCGACATGGGTGCGCGCTGGGGCTCCGGGGTGCTGCTCGACTCCCCGTCCTTCCGCCGGCTGCTCGGCGGGCGGAGCTTCGGCAACGACGGCGCCGGCGGCCAGTTCGCCTTCGGTGACGACGAGTTCGGCATCGGCTTCGCCTATGTCGCCAACCGGATGATCGGCCACGGCGACGCCCGGGCGAACCGGCTGATCGACGCGGTGCGCGGGTGCCTGGGGTGACGGACTTCCTCACTCTCGTCACCGGCCTGGCCACCACCGGCAGCCTCGGTGAGCTCCGCTACGGCGCCTCGCTGCCCGAACTCGCCGCCCACTACGGCGATCCGTGGGACGGCGGCCGGCTCCACCGTGAGACCCGCTGGCCGCACGCCTTCGGCTGGGGCGACGCGCTGACGGTGTTCTGCCGCTGCCGGCAGCTGCACTCGCTGTCCCTGTCGGCCTGGCAGGGCGAGCTCGAACTCCCGGAGCCGGGAGGCGAGTCGGTGCTGCTCGGCACCCGCGTCACCGAGACCGACCTGCTGGCCGCGCTGACCGCCGCCGGGCACAGCTGGCAGACGCTGACGTACGAGAACCTCCCGGACCAGCGGAACCTGGTGTTCTCGCCCGCCGAGGAGATCCGGGTGGAGCTGGTCCTCTCCGACCGGCACGACGCCGACGAGCCGCCGCTGGAGGAGTTCCTGCTGTACAAGGCGATGCTGTGGGGCTACGAGCACACCGACTGCCCCGAGCCGGACGCGTCCCTGCCCGACGACGGCTGGGGCGCGGGCGACCGCTGAGCGGCGCCGATTCGGTCACCGATTCGGTCACCGGGCCGGCGGCGGGCCGTTCCGTCCCCTGTGCGGAACGGCCCGCCACGGCTCCCTCGCTCCCGCCCTACTTCAGCAGGAAGTCGTAGACCGCCTGGCGCCCCATCGGGTTCTCCGCCCGGTTCTGCACCGAGTGCGCCGCGCCGGGCACGATCACGATCTGCGGGTCGTGCATCGACGCGGCCTGCTGGTACAGCACTTCGTACGGCGTGGACAGGTCCCGGTCGCCGCCGAGCAGCAGCACCGGCACGTCCGGCAGCCTGTGGTGGGCCGACGGCACCGGCGGCACCTGCTCGCGCGGCCAGTCCAGGCAGACCAGGGTGCTGCCGAGCCCGGTGGCGGTGGCCGGGTCGTACGGCCAGGTCTGCTCGGCGGTCAGCCGCTGCCGGGTACGCTCCAGGGCCGCCGCACGGCCCGCGACGGGGGTGTCGGCGGTGCCCCACGGGAAGCGCGAGTCGGCGCACAGGGCTGCGGAGTGCAGCCCTTGGCTGAGCTCCTCGGCCGAGGCGGTGTCGACCTCCTGGTGGACGAAGTCGACGAGGGCCTGGAGCTTCGCGGTCTGCCCGGCCGCGGCCTCGTGCAGGGCTTCCGGAACCCCGCCGAAGTTCGGGTCGGCGAACTCGTAGCCGGTGAGCATGCTCAGGACCTGCACCCCGTTGCCGTACCGCCGGACGGTGGCAGCGAGGTCGGCGGCCGGGTCGGTGGTGCAGCCGGTGGCCTGGCAGGCGGCCCGCAGGACCCGGGCGGTCGCGGGCAGCGCGGCCAGGTCGAGGGGGTCGTAACCCTGTTGCGGCACCACCGAGTCGAGCACCAGCCGGGCCACGTGCGCCGGGTGGGCGAGCGCGTACCGCTGGGCGACGAAGCTGCCGTACGAGACGCCGTCCAGGGTGAGGCGCCGGTCGCCGAGGGCGCGGCGCAGCAGGTCGATGTCGGCGACGGTGTCCGCCGTGCTGTAGAAGCGGGCGTTCGGGCCGAGGGCGGCGGCGCAGTCGGCGATCGACTGCCTGCGCGGCACGGCGATGTCGGAGGAGCCCATGTCCTCCTGGAGGCCCGGGCACTGGAGCGCGCCCTGGCCGGTGCCACGCTGGTCGAACATCACCAGGCGGTAGTCCTTGAGGACGGGCTCCAGCTTGCCCGCCATCCGCCGCATCCCCGGGACGCCGGGCTGGCCGGGGCCGCCGGTGAGGAACAGCAGGTCGCCCTTGGGAGCCGTGGTGTTGCCGGTGACGGCCACCCGGAGGCCGAGGGTGCCGGGGGTGGCACCGCGGTGGTCGAGCGGGACGGCGAGGGTCCCGCAGGTGAACTCGGGTGCGTCCGGGCAGGGCGCCTGCCCGGTGATCCCGCCGCCGGCGCGGGCCGGGTCGGCCGTGGCGGCGAAGCCGGCCCCGGGGGTGGCCAGGGTGGTGCCGGCGACCACCGCGAAGGCGCCCAGCAGGGCGGCGACGCGGCCGCGCGTGCTCGTCATGTTCGTCCTTCCGGTCGCGCCGCGCCCGTGCTGACGCGGTCACGGAAGTAGCCTGCGCCCAGGGCCACTTCGTTGGCGAGCGTTCGACCGGGAATTCGACCAGGAGCGAACCGTCAGAACCCGAATGGCCCCGGCCGGTACCGTGTGCCCAGGCCGTACCCCGCACGGCGCGTCACGCCAGCACGCGCGGCAGGACCACCCGCACCCACTCCTCCGGCTGCGACAGGTGCGGGGCGTGCCCGGCGCCCGCGTACAGGTGCCGTTCCACCGTGGGCAGGGAGAGGTCGACGAGGTCCAGCACCTCGCCGAACATCGGCGCACTGTCGTCACTCTGCGTCAGTAGCGCCGGGTCGGTGTACCGGGCCAGCGCGTTGAGGTCGAGGTCGAGCGCGTCCGGGTCGCGCAGTTCGTCCAGGTAGGTGGGCGCGTTGCGGATGTACGTGTGCCGGATCGGCGCGGGCAGCTGCTCCCAGGCGCCCGGCCCGAAGGCGAGGCTGTCCACGAAGAGTTCGGCGGCGGCGGCCGATTCGGCCTGCTCCAGCAGCTCCCGGACGGCGGCGATCCGGTCGGCGAAGGCGGTGCCGATCGGGCGCAGGTCCGGGTCGGCGAGCAGGATGCCGGTGCCCGGCGGCTCGTGCACGGCGATCCCCCGGACCAGGTCGGGGCGGGCGGCGGCGAGCCGGAGGGTGACCAGTGCGCCGTAGGAGTCGCCGTAGACGAAGGCCGGCGCGAGGCCGAGCCCGTGGATCAGCCCGGCCAGGTCGGCCGCGTCCTCGTACACCGAGCCCTGGGTGAGCGGGTCCTCGCTGCGGCTGTGCCCCCGGCGGTCGTAGGCGACGGCGGTGGCGGACTCCGCCAGGCCCGGCAGCACTCTCGCCCAGGAGTCCCCGTCGCTCCAGGAGCCGTGCACCAGGACGACTCCGGGGCCCTCACCACGGGCCTCGTAGTGCAGCCCCACCCCGTTCACCCTGATCTCGGCCATCACGAGCCTCCCGATCTCGGCGGTGCTGCCCACCAGCCTGACACAGCTCCCCCACCAGCCTGACACAACCGCCTGGAAGGCTCAGTTCCGCCGGTCGGGGGCGCGCCCGCGCCCGGGAGGCCCCGGGGGCTCCAGGAGACCCCGGGAGGCCCCGGACGAAGATCATCCTCACGCGTGATCACGGCGGCGCCCGGCCCTGCCAGGCTCGGCGCATGCACTACGTCGTACGCCGGATCGCCGCCGAGGAGTGGCGGGAACTCCGCGAGATCACCCTGGAGGCCCTACGGGACTCCCCCACCGCGTTCAGCCTGTCCTACGCCGACACCGCCGCCCGGCCCGACGACGGATGGCAGCGCCAGGCCGTCGCCGAGGCCACCGGCGAGGAGTCCGCCACCTTCGCCGTCCGTGACGAGGACGGGGCCTGGGTCGGCGTCGCGGGCGTCGAACCCATCCCGCACGTCCCCGGCACCGTGCACGTGCACGGCGTCTACGTCGCCCCGGCGCACCGCGGCAGCGCCGGGCCCGCCGCCGACCTCGTGTGGGCGGCCGTCCGCCACGCCCGGGACCACACCGACGCACGGTGGCTGACCCTCGGCGTCAACGAGAGCAACGTACGCGCGCTGGCCTTCTACCGGCGGCTCGGCTTCGAGGACACCGGCAAGGTGATCCCGTACGTGCGCGACCCGGCCGAGAAGGTCCACATCCTGGGCTACCCGGGCTTCCGGAACGGCTCGCACTGAGCCCGGGGCGGCCGTCGGCCCACCGCCGTCGGCCGCCCCGCTCTGTTCTGCTCTGCCCCGCCTCAGCGCATGCCGCTCTGCTCTGCTCTGCCCCGCCTCAGCGCATGCCGCGCACCGGCGGCTCGTCCCGGGTCCCGTCCTCGGCGACCACGGTGAACCGCGACGGCCCCGACACCGACAGGTCCACCGGGTACAGCGAGGCCGTGCCGTTGACGTCCAGCTGGGCGCTCTGCCGGCCCGTCGCCGTGTCGATCCGGGCGAGCCGGTCGCGGGTCATCGCCCATACCGACGTCCCGTCCACCACCAGTCCCGTGACCTGGTCGTCCAGCGCAGCCGTCCACCGCTGCCCGCCGTCCGCGAGCGAGTACGCCACCAGGCGGCCGGTGGCGCTGCGGCTGGGGTGCTTGCCGCCGCTGATGGTGACATCGCCGGGCTTCTCCCCGGGCACGATGAACAGGTCCCCGACGACCACGCCGCCGAGCAGCGGCCGGGCGTCGAACTGGTCGTAGGCGTGCAGCCCGCCGAGCATCACGTCCAGGTCGTACTCGTCCCCGGAGACCGGGATGGACGCCCGCTGCCGCCCGGTCCGGTCGTAGCTGAGCACCGCGTGCGTCCCGCGCTCGCCCTGCGCGTCGGCCCACACCACGAGCGGCTCGACCGACACCACCGCGAGGTTCTTCAGCCCGCCCGTCACCGGCAGCACGATCCGCGACTGCTCCCGTCCGTCCGCGGGGGCCAGCGACCGCAGGACGGGCGCCGCCTCCCCGCACTGCGCCACCGCGACCACGTCGGCCGGGCCGCCGGTGACCTGGAGCGGGGCGCAGCCGGCGTCGACCGTGCTGTGCCAGGCCGTCCCGCCGTCCGCCAGCCGGACCGCACGCCAGCCGCCCCGCTCCTGAAGGACGGCCTGCGGACCGGCGACGGCGATCACGTCCGGTGCCGCCGCGTCGCCGTCCCGGGCGGGCGCGTCCACGGTGGCGGTCCAGCCCTCCCTGCCGTCGGCGAGGCCGAGCGCGGTCACCGCCGCGCACGGCCGGTCGTGCGGGGAGTGGCCGATCAGTCCGGTTCCGGTCTGCCCGGTCCCCCGGCTCATCGCGCACACCGAGTCCTCGCCCGGCGGGGTCCAGCGCCACACCACGGCGCCGGTGGTGCCGCGGTACGCCACCACCTGGTCGGGCCGGACCCGGACCACCAGGTCCCCGGTGGTCCAGCTGCCCAGGGCGCGGGTGGTGGACGGCCGGTCCAGCGGCGCCTTCCAGTCGTCGTTGAGGCCGTCACCGGCGAAGGAGACGAAGATCGCGAGCCCCAGCAGGGCCCCGACGGCGGCCGACGGCAGTCCGTGGCGGGGGTGGATCAGCGCCCAGACGAAGCCCGCACCGCACGGCATCAGCCCGAGGATGCTGATGATCCCCATGTACGCGAGGCTGTCGCCGCCGAACCCGTTCGACGGCCCGAACAGCACGGCGAGGCCCATGCTCGCGAACATGCCGCCCAGCACACCGCCGAGGACCACCATCCAGGTCTCCTTGTCCCAGGCGAACCTGGGCCTGGGACCCCACCCCGCCCGGACCACGCTGTCCTCGGGCCCAACGGCCATGCCGGTCTCTCCCCTGCGACGCGCCGCCCACCGCGTCAGGGCGACGATCATCGGATCGTCGCAGAGGCCGTCATGATCCGAAACAAAGAGCAGGGAAAACCCCGGCCATCACCTGCACATGGCAGGCCGGGCGGGCCGTGGGCATGCGCGCCCGCTGCCCCTGCCACCCCCGGCGGACCAGCCCGAACGGGCCAATCTTTGCCCCTTGCCCCCGGGTCGGCCGACACCTCGCGTACCGGCCGGCCCCTCACACCCCCGCCAGCCGTCACATACCGGCCGACGCCCCGGGAGCGCCGGGTGCCCCGGGAGCGCCGGGAGCGCCGGGAGCCTCGGGTGCCCCTGGAGCCCCTCCCGGCACCCAGTTCCCGTGCAGCCCCAGCGGCACCCGCACCGGCAGGTGCACCCGGGCGACCGGCTCGCCGGTGACGTCCTGGGCCGCCAGGTCCACCGTCCAGCGGTCGAGCGTGGGCCGGCTCGCGCCGATGTCCCGCAGGTCCATGCCGGGCGGGTGCCGGACCACATCGACCACCAGTGAATCCGCCGTCCGCTCGTACGCGTTGAGCGTGTGCCCCACCAGGTGCGGCGCGAGCTCGAACCACCGCACCCCGCCGCCCTCGCGCGGCATCACGCCGACCCGGGCGGCGCGCCGCTCGTCCCAGGTGAAGGGCACACCGGTGGCCAGGTGCGCCGCGCTGAACACCACCGGCGGTAGCGGTTGCGGCGTAACGGGTCACCGGTCATCGGGTCGTCCTCTCGTCGGTCCGCGGTCCGTTCCGCGGTCCGTTCCGCGGTCCGTCGGCTCTCGCTTCACCGGTCGACCGGGCCCGTCATCCGGTCGACCGTCCGGTCGATCGTGCGGCTGTCCGCCGGTGGCGCGTCGGCGCCGAACGCCCGCCCCAGCGCGGCCATCAGCGCCTCGTAGCGCGGCCCGGCGTCGGCCGGGGCGAAGTGGCCGGCCAGTTCCAGGCTCACCGCGCCGTGGGTGGCCGCCCAGAACAGCCCGGAGACCTCACGGGCGTCGCCGGGCCGGAATCCGGCCGACGGCTGCTCGAACATCACCCGGTAGTAGGCGGGTTCGGCGATCGCGCGTTCCCGGTACTGACAGGAAACAGCGTTACCACCCCTTTGCGGCATCGCGCCGGGAGTGGGAAGTCGGCCCGTCCGACGTCCCACTCCGCCCCCTCCCCCGTGGCTACACTGGCGCGCTCCACCGCCGAGGGGAGTCAGCGTTGAACCGCCCGCCCCAGCAGGACACCGACCCGACCGACGGGACGTCAGCCGCCCGGCCCGGCCCGGCGACGGAACCGCAAACCCCACCGGCCCCACCGGCCCCGGCCGTACCGCCGCAGCCCTCCGACGGCGGCCGGACCACTGTGGACGCCCCGACCGTCCGCGCCCTGCTCCGGGCGCAGCACCCGGACCTCGCCGACCTCCCGCTGCGCCCGGTCGACGGCGGCTGGGACAACCAGCTCTGGCGCCTCGGAGACGAATTGGCGGTCCGCGTGCCGCGCACCGGGCGCGCCTCGGAGCTGCTGTCCAAGGAACTGCGGTGGCTCCCTCGGCTGGCCCCGGGCCTCCCCCTCCCGGTCCCCGTGCCGGTCCGGACGGGCACGCCGTCCGACCTCTTCCCGCGCCCGTGGGCCGTCACCGCCTGGGTCGCGGGCGAGCCGGGCGACCGCGCCGCCGTCTCGCGCCCCGCGCACGCCGCCGAGACCCTGGCCGGCTTCCTCCGGGCCCTGCACCGACCGGCCCCGCCCGACGCGCCCGCGGGCACCGGTCGCGGCGCGCCCCTCGCCGAGCACCAGGAGCAGTTCGACCGCCGGGTCCGGATCCTCGAACCGGCTGGCCTCGCCGCCGACGCGGCACGCGTCCGGTCCGTCTGGACCGACGCGAGATCCGCCCCCGACCACCGGGGTCCACGGCTCTGGCTGCACGGCGACCTGCACCCCGCCAACGTCGTCGTCACCGGCGGCACTTTCTCCGGCGTGCTCGACTTCGGCGACCTCTCCACCGGCGACCCGGCCGGCGACCTCGCCGCCGCCTGGGTCCTCCTGCCCGCCGGTTCGGCGGCGCGCCTCCTCGACGCCTACGGCGGCGTCGACCGCGCGACCGTCCGCCGGGCCCGCGGCCGGGCGCTCCTGCACGCCCTCTCGCTGGTCTCCGTCGGCCTGTCCTGGGAGCGCGGCCTGCCCGGCGGGCAACCCACTTGGGGCCCGGCCGGCCGCGCGGCCCTGGAGCGCGTCCTGGCATCGGACTGACGACCGGGTGGAGGCCCCAACCCGCATCCCTCACAGGCCAGTTGGCGGCGGAACAACGTTTGCCCCACCGGCGCGCGACTGCCGCCCCACCACCACTGCCGCGGCGCGCTCGCCCGACCGGGTGAGCCTCGATGTCCGACAGTGCGTGCACGCCGGGTCGGCTCGTTCTGCTGTACATGCCTCCCCCGCTCTTCACGCCTCCGCCACGCCCCGGGCACAACAGCGCTCACACCGCAGCTCACACCGCAGCGCACGCGACCGCGCCGAGGCTGCCGTGGCCGTGATCGGCCGGGCGACGGCGACCGTGATCTCCCTCACGATCCTGCTCGTCCCGGCAGCGGTCACCCCGGTCGCCGACCGGCCGCCCGAGATCGGGGCTGGCTGGTGGGAGGTCACGGCCAACGCCGCCAACATCCGGATCGACCACTTCGGCGGCGACACCGTCATCGGCCTCGCCCGCTCCGGCGACGCCGTGGAGGTCGTGGACACCTGGACCTCGCCGCTCGGCGCCCGCTGGGCCAAGGTCATGGTGGTTCGTACCCGGGCCACCGGCTGGGTCCTGTGGTCCCTACTCGCGCACCACGACCCCGCTTCGGAACCGTAGAATCCGCCTGTACACATCAGGGAGGATTTCGCGTGTTCCGAGCGCACCGTCCGCGCACCGCAGAACTGACCCCACGACACGGGGACGGCCCGGTCAACGGCGTCGCCCTGCTCCTGCCCGGAGGGTTCCTCCGAAGCCGGCGCGGGCCGTTGAAGGTCGCCGAGCTCGGCCTGCGGGAGCTGGCCGCCGAGCTCACCGAGCGCGGCCGGCCGCACGGCCTGGCCGTGCACCTGCTGCGCTACCGCTACAGCGGCTGGAACGGCGACGACGCGGACACCGCCGTCGACACCGCCTGGGCACTCGACGAACTCGCCCGCCGGTACGAGGGCGCGCCGGTCGTCCTCATCGGCAACTCGCTCGGCGGGCGCGCCGCCTTCTGGTGCGCCGGCCACCCCTCCGTCGTCGGCGTCGCAGGGATCGCCCCCTGGCTGCCCAGCGGCGACCCGGTCGACCAGCTCGCCGGACGGCGGGTGCTGATCGTCCACGGCACCGGCGACCACAGCGCGGCCAACGCCACCCAGTCCCTGGAGTACGCGCTGCGCGCCCGCCAGGTCGCCTCGGACCTCGCCCGCTACGAGATCCCCGGTGGCAACCACTACCTCATCCGCGAGACCGGCGACATCAGCGCGCTGACCACCGCCTTCACCCTCGCCACCCTCGACGCCGAGCCCGCGGCACTCGCCACCGGGGCGGTCCGCACCCTCCTCCCGGCCCGGGCGTAGCGCGGCGGGGGCGACGCGGTCGATCACGGTCGTCCGCCCGTCCGCCCGTCCGCCCGCAGCGGTAGCGGCTGCGGCAGCTCCCTGATCCTGGTTCCGGACTCCTGGGCCTCCCCTGCCGATCGGCAGGGGAGGCCCTGCCGCATTTCCGCAGGAATCCTGCTGATCGGCACATGTGCGACCGGGGCCGGAGCGAGCAGTCTTGGCGTCACCGAAGCGGCGGCCACCCGGGCCGCCGGAGAAGGGAGCCCCCGCCATGGCCCGCGTCCACACCTGCGACCCCGCTCACGCCGTCGCTGTCACCGTCACTGCCGCCGTCGCTGCCCTCGCCTCCGTCATCGCGGCCGCCACAGGGGAACTGATCCAGCATCACACCCGCGCCTCCCCCGGGAGCCCGCCGCGACCTGGCCGCCCCCTACGCCCCATGTACCCCATCCACCCCAGCCGCGCCGACCACCCCGGATCCGTCCTCCCGGCGTCCCGTCATCCACCCGCACCGCGACCGCTCACCCCGACGGCGGCCCGTACGGGTCGACTCGGGCCTGCTCGGCGAGCAGGTCGGCGAAGGCCACCGTGAGGGGGTCGGGCCGGGTGCGGGTGTAGGCGGTGAGGGTGCGACGGATCGGCGGGTCCGGGCGGAGCACGGCGCCGTCGAAGTGCGGCGGGACGATGTTGGCGGGCACCAGGGCAGGGCCGAGTCCGGCCGCGGCCAACAGCGGTGCGGCGGAGGTCTGTTCGGCGCGGACGGCCGCGCGGGGGTGGAAGCCGGCCTGGGCGGCGACGTGGTCGAGCAGGTCAGCGAGGCCGTTGTCGGGGGCGTAGTGCACCCAGTCCCGGTCCGCGAGTTCGGCCAGCGCGACCGTCCGGGCGGCCCGGTCGGCGAGCGGGTCGTCGGCGGGCAGGACGACGGCGAACTCCTCGACGCCGAGTTCGCGGATCGGTCCCTCCCACCCGGCCGGGGCGGGTCCGATGGCGACGTCGGCGCGGCCGGCGGCCATCGCGGCCTGGAGCCGGTCGGCGTGCGGGTACTCGCGGAGCCGGATCCGCACACCGGGGTGCCGTCGGCGCCAGGCGCGCAGGACGGGCGGCAGGATGCCGAGACTGACCGAGTAGATCGCCGCGACGTCCAGCTCGCCCTCCTCCAGGCCCGCCGTCCGCCGGGCGACGGCGTGGAGGCGTTCGGCCTCGGCCAGCGCGGCGCGGGCGTGCGGCAGCACCGCCCGGCCCATCGGGGTGAGCCGCACCGAGCGCGGGAGGCGTTCGAGCAGCGGGCCACCGACGGCGGTCTCCAGGGCCCGTACCTGGTGCGAGAGCGCCGGCTGGGTGACGTGCAGTTGCTCGGCCGCACGGGTGAAGGAGCCGGTGTCGACCACCGCGACCAGGTATTCGAGCTGCCGGAGGGTTGCCATGAGCAGATTTTATCGCTGGGCCAGAAAACATGCCTTGGACTCATCACACTGGTGCGGGAGAGGGTCGAACCACGGCCGCCACCCGAAGCACGGGCCGGCCGGTTCCCCCATCGATCCGAAGGAGTTCTCCCATGTCCGACGACGGTTCCCTGAAGGACCGACGGCTCGTCGTGGTGGGCGCGGGTTCGCGCACCGGGCGCGCGCTCGCCAAGGCCGGTTCGGCCGCCGGTGCCGAACTGCTGCTCGCCGGGCCGGATCCGCGCAAGCTGGAGTGGACGGCCGGTGAGCTGTCCGGTCCGTCGAAGGTGCTCGCGCTCGACCTCGCGGACGAGCAGTCGATCGCCGGGTTCGCCGACCGGGCCGGCGGGTTCGACCACCTGGTCTCCACGGCCGCGGTACCGGCCAACGGGCCGCTGCGGGACCTCGAAGCAGCCGATGTGCAACGGGCGTTCGCGGCCAAGGTGATCGGGCCGCTGCTGCTGGCCAAGCACCTGGCCGGGCAGGTGTCCACGAGCGGATCGTTCACGTTCTTCTCCGGTGTGGCCGCCTGGCGTCCGGCTCCCGGCCGTACCGTGATGGCCACCACCAACGGGGCGCTCGCCTTCCTGGTGCAGGCACTGGCGGTGGAGATCGCACCGGTCCGGGTCAACGCGGTGTCCCCGGGCATCGTCGACACCGGCTCCTGGGACGGCCTCGGTGCCGACAAGGAGGCGTTCCTGCGCGGCGTCGCCGAGCGCAACCCGGCGCGCCGGGTGGGCGCCACCGAGGACCTGGTCAAGGCCGTGCTCTACGCGATCGACAACCCGTACGTCACCGGCACGGTGCTGCACGTCGACGGGGGTGGCCGCCTCGTCTGAGCCCCGGCCCGCCCCCGTCCGCTCGGCACTGGCCCGCACCGCAGCCGCCGTGGCGGGCGCCATCGCCCCTGACCACCCCTACCCCTGACCACCCCCGCCCCTCCCACCCCCGCTCCGCCCTACGGCAAGGGGCCGCTCCGCCCATCGATGCGCCCGGAATCACATTGGCGGTCGGCGGCCCCTGCTGCCTATGGTCGGAGGATGACCATCCGAACCTTCCGCATCATGGTGCGCGGCGTCTTCGACGGCCTCACCGACGAACAGCGCGCCGAACTCCTCGCCGCCGCACCCCGGCACGACGTCCTGCACGCCTCCTTCACCCGCGAGGGCCACCTCAGCTACGACCTCTCCGCGCGGGCCGCCTTCACCTTCCGCTTCCTCGACGAGGGCGAGGCCGAGGAGGACATCCTGGCGGCCACCGAGCGGGCGGAGCTGTCGGCGCGGAACTGGCTGGCCGAACGCGGCTACGGCTACAAGAACCTCCGCTCCCAGGCCGAAGACCGGTCGCTGGCTCCCCTCGGCAAGCGACAGCGCCGCGCCGCCAACACGGCCGGCTGACCCGGCCCCCTCCCCCCTTCGCCACCTCCTTGACGGTCCTCCGCAGAGATATGCTTGAGTAGTCAAGGAGGTGGCAATCATGGAGGAACTCATGCCCGAGGAGCCGATGGCCGAGGAGCCGACGACGGGGCAGGCCGGTACGGCCCCCGGCCCCGACCCGCTGGACATCGCCCTGCGGCTGGTCCGCGCCCAGACAGCCGTGGTCAAACGGTTCGACGCGGGGCTCGGCGGCCCGCACGGCGTGAGCCTGTCCGACTTCACCATGCTGCTCCACCTCGCCCAGGCACCCGGCGGCAGGATGCGCCGGGTCGACCTCGCCGAGGCCCTCGGCCTCACCGCCTCCGGCGTGACCCGCGGCCTCGCACCGTTGGAGCGGATCGGCCTGGTCGCACGCGAGGCCGCGGCCCGCGACGCCCGGGTCGCGTACGCCGCTCTCACCCCGGTCGGCCGCGAACGGCTCGCCGAGATGCTGCACACCGCTCGCCAGGTCGCCGCCGAGCACTTCGCCGCCGAACAGTGGAACACCGAGGACCTCACCCGCCTGTCCGTCCTGCTCGCCCGACTCGGCGGCACCGCCCCCGGCCGACGATCCGGCTGAACACCGCCCGCAGAGGACGCCCGGCACCACGCCCCGCCGCACCCGGCCCCCGGCCCGCGTCCTAGGCTGAATCCCGCACCACCCGTACTGTCCGCCCCACCTGTGCCATCCGCACGACCCGCACCACCCGCACCAGGCCAGACCCCGCGAAGGGCAGCACCATGACGCGCACCCCCGGCGAGACGCGCGGCCGTCGTGAGCCCGCCCCCGCCGATGCCCGGCGCGCGCACCGGCAGCAGACCTACACCGCCGACCCCGGGATGTACGGCGAGCGGCGCTCCGCCACCGGCGGCCCCGAGGCGCTCGGACTCGGCGCCGGCCACGGCCGTGACGCACCGCACCTCGCCCGCGCGGGCTTCCCCGTCCTGGCCACCGACTTCAGCCCGGACGGCCTGCCCAGCCGCCTCCGGCGGATCACCCAGGAGACCCCCCGATGACCACACCGAACGGCACCACTCCGAGCGGCACCGCCCCCGCCGACCTCACCATCGACGGCACCGGCCTGCTCTGCGTCCAGCTCCTGCTCCGGCTGCGCGCCCGGATCGCGCACCTCCCGGCCGGCGCGGTGGTCCACATCCACACCACCGACCCGGCCGCCCCGCTCGACCTGCCCGCCTGGTGCCACCTGACCGGTCACGAGTACCTCGGCCGGGTCCCGTACGAGGCCACCGACCGGGAGGTCTACGCCCTGCGCCTCACCTCGGCCCCGGTCCTGACCCGCCCCGACCGCCCCTGGCACCCGGCCCCCGCCGGACATCCCACCGACGCCCCCGCTGACGCCCCCACCGACTGACCGCGCCCGGGCGGAAAACCCCGAGCCCGACCCCGAGTTGCCGGTGCAGACTGCCCGCATGCCCACCTCCGACCCGCCGACCCCACCCACCGAACCACCGACCACCGCACCACCACCCACCGCACCACCACCCACCACACCGCCACCCGTCGGCCCGCCGCTCGCCAACCCCCTGCTGGGCCACCCGCCCGGGGCCCGGCTCCTCCTGCTCAACTGCGACGACTTCGGCATGGACGAGTCCGTCAACCTCGCCGTGATCGACGCCGTCCGCAACGGTGTCGCCGCCTCCTGCAGCCTGATGACCCCCTGCCAGGCCGCCCCGCACGCGCTCCGCCTCCTGCGCCGTCACCCCGAGGTCCCGTTCGGTGTCCACCTCACCCTGGTCTGCGAGTCGCCGGATCGCCGCTGGGGCCCGCTGGCCGCCCGCGAGCGGGTGCCGTCCCTGCTCGACGACACCGGCGAGCTCTTCGCCCCCACTCCCGCCGGACGCGCCGGACTGCTCGCCCGGGCCCGGATCGACCACGTCGAGCGCGAGTTCCGCGCCCAGATCGACGCGGTGGCGGCAGCGGGCCTCGCCCCGACCCACCTCGACTTCCACTGTCTCGCCGACGGCGGCCGCGCGGACATCCTCGACCTCGCCCTCGACCTGGGCGCCGAGTACGGCCTGGCGGTCCGCGTCTGGCTGCCTCCGGCCCTGGACCGGCTGCGCGAACACGGACTTCCGGTCGTGGACCACGGTTTCCTCGACAGCTTCGCCGTCCCGTCGGACGACAAGCCCGCCCACTACGCCCGCGCGCTCGCCGCGCTCCCTCCTGGCCTGACCGAGTGGGCCCTGCACCCCAGCCTGGCCGGCCCGAACCCCCGTGCGCCACAGGACGGTTGGCGCGTCCGCCGGACGGACTACGAGTTCCTGGTCTCCCCGGAGGCCCGCCGCCTGCTCACCGAGCACGGCATCACCGTCCTCGGCTACCGCACGCTCCAGGAAGCCTGGCGACGGGCCCGCGGACGGCTCGCCTCCGGACCCGGCCGATCAGCCGGTGTGCCACGATGACACGAACAGAACAGCCGGGCACCACAGGGAGGTTGACCGCCATGGACCCGATCATCACCTGCGCGTGGCAGGACGAGAGCGGTGACTGGGCGCTGCTCGTCGAGCAGAACGGCAGCGACTGGGAACTGGTCGCGATCACGCCGTACGGGTCCGAGTCACTCCCCTTCGAGCGCCCGGACGAGGTCCGCCGGCTGGCCCAGGCCCTGCTGGACCTGCCGGCCGAGCCCGAGCCGTACAGGTTCGAATGGGAGCTCTCCCGGACCGAACCGTCCCGGAACCAGCGCGAGTCCACGCACTTCGCCACGTTCACCGTCGGCCTGGCCGCCCAGGCCGACCACCGGCCGTACCTCGCCTACCAGTCGTACTTCGCCCTCGACCGGACGACATCCCTCGGGATGCAGGCGTTCTGCGAGGACCCACCGGTCGACCTCCTGCGCACCCAGGCCCACGCGTTCCTCACCACCGCCCCCGGCCCGCCGCGGGCCAGGCGGGCCGGCTCATAGCCGACCCCGCCGCGGCCCTCGCAACCGCCGAACCGGCCGGTGCCGGTGCGGGCGGGCCTCCCCGCCGGGGACACCCGCCCGCACCGCCCGATCGGACAGCCCCGATCGGAAACCCTCGATCGGACAGCCCCGCTCAAACGGGGCCCGCTCAGACAGCGCCCCGCTCAGACGGCCCCGATCAGGCCGTCCGCCGCAGCAGCGCCAGGTACATCGCGTCCGTCCCGTGCAGGTGCGGCCACAGCTGCACGTCCGGCCCGTCCCCGAGCGCCGGGACGCCGGGCAGCAGCGGGCGCGCGTCGATCCACTCGACCCGGCCGGCCTCGCCACGCAGCACGTCGTCCACGACGGCGCGGGTCTCCGCCAGGTGCGGCGAGCAGGTCGCGTAGCCGACCACGCCGCCGATCCGGGTGGCGTCGATCGCCGAGCGCAGCAGGTCGCGCTGGAGCGGACCGAAGGCCGCGACGTCGTCCGGCCGGCGCCGCCAGCGGGCTTCCGGGCGGCGGCGCAGCGCGCCCAGGCCGGAGCACGGCACGTCGACCAGCACGCGGTCGAAGCCGCCGGACCGCCAGGCCGGCCGCGTCCCGTCCGCCGTGATCACGGTGTACGGGCCGGGGTTGCCCTCCAGGGCCCGGGCCACCAGTCGGGCCCGGTGCTGCTGCTTCTCGCTCGCGACCAGCGCCGCACCGCGCTCGGCGGCCAGTGCGGCGAGCAGCGCGGCCTTGCCGCCGGGGCCCGCGCAGCCGTCCAGCCAGATCCGGTCCGGGCCGTCCAGCGGGGCGCTCGCCAGCGCGAGCGCGACCAGCTGGCTGCCCTCGTCCTGCACGCCCGCCCGGTTCTCCTGCACCGCCGCGATGGAGCCCGGGTCGCCGCCCTCCGCGAGCCGCAGGGCGAACGGGGACCAGCGTCCCGGCTCGGCCTCGGGCAGCGCGTCGGCCAGCTCGCCGACGGTGGCCCGGCCGGGGCGGGCGACGAGGGTGACCTCGGGCCGCTCGTTGTCGGCCCGCAGCAGTTCCTCCACCGCGGCGCGCCCGGAGGCGTCGGGCTGCCAGCGGCCGAGCGAGTCCCAGAGCGCGGAGACCACCCAGCGCGGGTGCGAGTGCACGACCGCGAGGTGGTCCTCGGCGTCCTTCTCGTACGGCGGGGCGACCTTCCCGATCCAGGTGTCCAGGTCGTGGGCGCTGATCCGGCGCAGCACGGCGTTGACGAACTTCGCCTTGCCGTCGCCGAGCACCACCCGGGCGAGTTCGACGGTCGCCGACACGGCCGCGTGGCTGGGGATCCGGGTGGTGAGCAGCTGGTGGGCGCCGAGCGAGAGCACGTCCAGGACCGGCGGGTCGACCTTGCTGAGCGGCCGGTCGATGCAGGCCGCGATGACCGCGTCGTAGGTGCCCTGCAAGCGCAGGGTGCCGTAGACGAGCTCGGTGGCCAGGGCGGCGTCGCGCCGGTCCATGCCCTTCTGCTCGGCCTCGCGGAGCAGGGAGGGCAGGATCAGGTTGGCGTACGCGTCGCGCTCGTCGACGGCACGCAGCGCGCGGAACGCGACGATCCGGGCCGGGTCCTTCTTCGGACGGCGGTGCGGGCGGGGGGCGCGCTGAGCGCTGGGAGTGGTCACAAGTGCCTCAAAGTGCTGCGGTGGTTATCACGCCAACGATATCCCCCACCGGCCGTCCTTCTCGAACGCCCGCAGTCCCGAGCCGCCCCGCAGCCGCCGGCTCCCGCCAACGCCCGCCCCCTAGAGCCGCCCCGGAACCGCCCCCCGCACCCCACCGCTCAGCTCCCGGCGCCGAACCGCTCCCCGGCCTCCAGCCGGGCGCCACGGGCCCAGTCGGCCGCCCGCATCTCCTTCTTGCCCTGCGGACGGACCTCGCCCAGCTCGATGTCGTGGCTGCCGGTCCCGACCCGCACGCTGTTCTTGCCGGCCATCGCGACCTCGCCGGGCGCCAGCTCGGCCGACTCGGGCAGCAGCTTCACCGGCCCGGTGACCTTCAGCCGCTCGCCCCGGAACTCGGTCCACGCCCCCGGCGCGGGCGCGCAGCCGCGCACCACCCGGTCGACCCGCAGCGCGGGGTGGTTCCAGTCGATCCGCGCGTCCTCGACGTTGATCTTCGGCGCGAGCGTGATGCCTTCGGCCGGCTGCGGCACGCCGTGCAGGGAGCCGTCCTCGATGCCGTCCATGGTGGCCACGAGCAGGCGCGCGCCGGAGACCGACAGCCGGGTGAGCAGTTCGCCGCTGGTGTCGCTCGGGCGGATCTCCTCGGTGATCACGCCGAAGACCGGTCCGGAGTCCAGGCCCTGCTCGATCAGGAAGGTGGACGCGCCGGTGACCTCGTCGCCGGCCAGCACCGCGTGCTGGACGGGGGCCGCGCCGCGCCAGGCGGGCAGCAGCGAGAAGTGCAGGTTGACCCAGCCGTGCTTGGGGATCTCCAGGGTGCCGGGGCGCAGCAGCGCGCCGTAGGCGACCACCGGGCAGCAGTCGGGGGCGAGTTCGGTGAGCCGGGCGACGAAGTCCGGGTCGCTGGGCTTCGCCGGCTTGAGGACCTCGATCCCGGCCTCCTCGGCGCGCTGGGCGACGGGGCTGGCGACCAGCTTCCGCCCGCGCCCGGCGGGGGCGTCGGGGCGGGTGACCACCGCGACGACCTCGTGCCGGTCGGACGCGAGCAGGGCGTCCAGGGCGGGAACGGCGACCTCGGGGGTGCCGGCGAAGACGAGACGCATCAAGTGCCTTTCTGCGGGAGGGGCGAGAGGAGATCGAAGGAGCCGGGACCGGGGGCCCAGGACTCAGCGCGCGGCGCCGAAGGTGCTGTGCGGCGAGACTTTGACGACCGGCGCGGGCCCGCTGCCCCACTCCGTCTCCCGGATCGCCTTCAGCGCGGCCTTGCGCTGCTCTCGGTCGAGCCGGTCGATGAAGATGATCCCGTCCAGGTGGTCGGTCTCGTGCTGGATGCACCGGGCGAGCAGTCGGGTGCCCTCCAGGGTGACCGGGTCTCCGTACATGGTGAAGCCCTTGGCCACCACGCCGTACGCGCGCTTGGTGTCGTAGCGCAGGCCGGGCAGCGAGAGGCAGCCCTCGGGGCCCTCCTGCTCGTCCTCGCTCAGCGACAGGTCCGGGTTGATCAGGTGCCCGGTGACGCCGTCCACGTGGTACGTGAACACCCGCAGGGAGACGCCGAGTTGGGGTGCGGCGAGACCGGCTCCGGGGGCGTCCATCATGGTCTCGGTGAGGTCGCGGACCAGGGTGCGCAGTTCCTTGTCGAACACGGTCACCGGCTGGGCGGTGGCCCGCAGGACGGGGTCTCCGAAGAGTCTGATCGGCTGGATCGCCACGGGGTACGGGTTCCTGTCCGTCGGAGTGTCGGGATTCAGCGGGAGTCGTCGGGGCGGCCGGGCCCGGTCCGCGGGCAACGGCTGTTCCTGCCAAGTCTATGCAACGCTCCGGGCCGCTCCCCCCCTGCCCCGGGGGGCCGCCGGAACCGTTCTGGCATAACCCGAGTCTGCCGCGTGGCGTTACCCCGGCCCCCGCTTCGGCGTTGGTCAAGAGAGATTGACCGGGGCCGGGGCGCACGGGACACCGCGCCCCGGCCGAGCCGAACCGTACGGAAGGTGGCACCTAGCCATGGCTGAGCAGATCAACCACGACGCCCGGGCGCGGGCGAGCCTGCACCTGCTGGTACGGGACATCGAGCGGGTGAGGCGCCAGGTCGACGCGCTGCGGACGCTCACCGCGCAGTTGGGCAACGTCTACCGGCCGCGCCGGCCGAGCACCTCCGCCGGCTTCGTGGTGTACGGGCGGGCGCCCGCGCCGACCGTGCGCCTGGCTCAGGAGCTGCGGGAGAGCGTGGAGACGCTGGTGGCGGCGGCGGTGGAGTTCGACCGGGCGCTGGGCTTCTCCTGGGACTCGGTGGGCTCCGCCCTCGGGGTCACCAAGCAGGCGGTGCACCGCCGCTACGGCATGCGCCGCCCGACCAGCGAACTCCTCGCCGCCGGCGGCGCCGTCCCGGGCCCGGCCCGTCCGGACCGCTCCGAGGAACTGCCCGCCGCCGTCCCCACCGGCGGCCTGGCCGCGACCGTCCCGGCGGCCCGCCAGGGCGGCCTGGACCGCAACAGCCTGGAGCGCAACGCCCTGGAGCGCGGCCCGATGGACCGTACCGCCGTGGACGGCCGCCCCCAGGCCGACCGCCCGACGGCCGAGCGCGGCACGATGGACCGCCCAATGGACCGGGGCACGATCGACCGCGGCACCCCCGTCGACCGCACCGGCATCCCCCTGCGCGGCTGACCTCACCCGCACCGACCCGACGGCCACCCGGGGCGGGGTGGCCCACTCATCCCGCCCCACCGGCCCCGAGCACCCCGACCGCCGCCCGACCGGCACCCGGCCCGACCAGCACCCGGCCCGATCCGCCCACCAGGAGCGAGACCCCGCCCCCCACCAGCAGCGAAACCCCGACCCCGACCACCCTCAGCCGATGTCCACCGGATCCATCCGCACCCGCACCGGCTCCGCCGTCCGCAGGGCGATCCGCGCGATCTGCGCCGCCTTGAGCGCCGCCGCCAGCGCCGCCCCCTGCCCGGGCGGCACCCGCAGCAGCGCGCGCTCCTGCTCCTCCCCCCGCAGCGCCGGCACCGGCACCGGCCCGAGCACGTCGGCGCCCTCCGGCAGCCGGATCAGCCCCAGCAGGTCGGCGACCGCCGCCGGGCTGCCGCCGACCGAGGCCATCCGCGACACCGGCGGGAAGTGCAGCTGCGCCCGCTCGTCGCGCTCCAGCCCGGCGTGCCCCAACGGGTCCCAGCGCACCAGCGCCTGGACCGGCCGGGCGGAGGGTTCGGCGACCACGACCACCGCGCCGCCCTCCGCCGAGGACCGCACCAGCGCGGCCGCCGCCAGCCAGAGCCGCAGGGTCTCCTCCCCCGCCCGCAGGTCGGGCCGGCTCAGCAGCGCCCAGCCGTCCAGCAGGAGCGCGGCCCCGTACCCGGCGCCCTCCACCACGGGTTCCGCGCCGGGGGTGGAGATCACCAGCGAGGGCTCGTCGGGCACGGTGGCCAGGACGGCGTCCCGGCCCGAGGTCCGTACCGGGATCCGCGGGAACGCCTTGCCCAGTTCCTCGGCCGTCCGCCGGGCGCCGACGACCTGGGCCCGCAGCCGGAACGAGCCGCACTCCGTGCAGTGCCAGTCGTTCTCCGTCTCGCCGCACCACGCGCAGCGCAGCAGGGCGTCCGCGGACGGCGCCTCCAGCGGCCCCTCGCAGCGCCGGCACCGTGCCGGGGTCCGGCAGCGCCCGCAGGCCAGCCGGGGCACGTAGCCGCGCCGGGGCACCTGGATGAGCACCGGGTGCCCGGCCGCCAGCGACTCCCGGGCGGCTTCCCAGGCCACCGAGGGCAGCCGGGCGGCCTGCGCGGCCGCGTCGCGGTGCTGGTCCTGGTCGGTGACGGTCCGCACCCTCGGCGCGACCTGCCGCACCGTCTCGCGGTCCGCGACCAGCGGGCGCGCCCAGCCGGTGCTGACCAGCTGCGCGCCCTCCACGGTGACGGCGTGCCCGCCGAGCAGCACGGCCGCGCCCTCCTCGGCGGCGCGCAGCAGCGCCACCTCCCGGACGTGCGGGTGCGGGGCGCGCGGGTCGCTGTGGCTGCCGTCCCCGTCCGACCAGACCACGACGAGTCCGAGGTCGCGGACCGGCGCGAACATGGTGGCGCGGGTCCCGATGGCGGCGTGCACCGAGCCGCGGCTCACCGCGAGCCAGCGCTTGTAGCGCTCGCGCGGTCCGAGTTCGGCCTCCAGGGCCGTGTGCAGCCCGGGGCCGAGCAGTTCGGTGAGCGCCTGGTCGACCCGGGCCACCGACCGCTTGTCCGGCAGGACGACGAGCGCGCCGCGCCCGCCCGCCAGTGTCGCGGCCACCGCCCGCGCGATCTCGTACGGCCAGCCGGGGCCGGGGAGCGCCGCCCACACCGCGCGGGGCGCGCCGCCGGCGGCCAGCGCGGTGAGGAAGTCGGGCCCGGCCGGGTAGCGCTGCCAGCCGCCGGGGGCGGGGGCCGCCGGGCGCGGCAGCGGCGGCGGGGAGGGCTCGGCCTCGGCCTTGGCGTGCCGGGGCGGGACGGCCAGTTGCAGGACGTCGGCGAGCGTCCCGGCGTACCGGTCGGCGACCGTCCGGCACAGCCGCAGCAGCTGCGGGGTGAGGACGGGCTCGGGCGAGAGCACCTGCGCCAGCGGGGCGAGCGGCCCGGGGAAGTCGCTCTTCTCCAGCCGGGCGACGATGAACCCGTCGTGCAGTTCCCCGCCCTCGCGCTGCCCCCTGACCACGCGCGCCCCGAACCGGACCCGGACCCGGGCGCCCGGCTGGGCCTCCTCGGCCATCGCGGCGGGGACCTCGTAGTCGAAGAACTTGTCGATGGTGAGCACGCCCTTGTCCACCACGACCCGCGCCACCGGCAGGTGCTCGGCCCGCTTGGCCCCGCGCCAGCTGCGCGGTTTGGCCCGCTTGACCGTCTCCCGGATGAACGCCAGCTGCTCCGGCTCGGCGGCCCCGTTCTCCCCTGTGCTGCTCATCGCCACCAAGTACTACCAGGTCACACCGACAACGCGCACGCGCCGCCCGGCCCGCCCGAGCCGACGCCCCCGGGGCGCACGAAGCGGGGCCCGCCCCCCCGAAAGGGGGGGGGGCGCCGGGGGTGGGTCGAGCCGGACGACCGGGAGGGCGCCCGAAGCGGGGACACCCCCGCGG
>NZ_JBHTRF010000079.1:0-40821 GCF_042796115.1 Kitasatospora sp. NPDC056446
GCCCGCACCCGGGCGCCGCCGAGGAGCAGGCGGGTGCCGCCGGGCGCGCGCGGCCGCGCGGCCGCGCGCCGCGTCGCCCCACCGGGCGCGAGCGGCACGACGAGAAGATCACCGTGTACGTGTCCGCCGAGGAGCTCATGGACCTGGAGCACACCCGGCTGGTGCTGCGCGGCGAGCACGGCCTGGCCGTGGACCGCGGGCGGATCGTCCGGGAGGCCATCGCGGTCGTCCTGGCGGACCTGGAGCAGCGCGGCGAGGCCTCCATCCTGGTCCGGCGCCTGCGCGGGCGGTAGGACGGCGGGGCGGTAGGTCGGGTGGGGCGGTCGGTAGGCCGGTAGGGCTGCCGGAGGGCCGGAGGGTTCGGCGGCAGGACCGGCAGGACCGGCAGGACTGGCAGGACAGCAGGGCGGTACGGCGGCAGGACGGCAGGGGCGGGCCCGGACAGGGCCGCCGAGGGCGCAGCGGGGCCGTGGGCCC
Organism: Kitasatospora sp. NPDC056446; assembly: GCF_042796115.1. Taxonomy (NCBI): domain Bacteria; kingdom Bacillati; phylum Actinomycetota; class Actinomycetes; order Kitasatosporales; family Streptomycetaceae; genus Kitasatospora; species Kitasatospora sp. NPDC056446. The sequence goes on from NZ_JBHTRF010000079.1 coordinate 478, forward strand.
GGCGTCGGGGGGCCGCCTGCTGGTCGTCGGGTGCCGGTCGTCGGGTGCCGAGTGCCGAGCGCGGAGCGCCGAGGGGCATGAGACGAACTCATGAGGGGCGCCGTCCCGGGTCGGGAGCGCCGTTGGCCGGGGGCCGAGGGTCATGAAGCAGGCTCATGTGCCGGGCATGAGGCGGGCTCATGTGTCGAGGGTCATGAGGCGAACTCATGTGCCGGAGGTCATGAGGCGGGCTCATGCGGCCGGCGCCGTGATGAGGTCCGTTGGCCCGGCCGTCGGACGGCCATGAGGCGGACTCATGGGCTGCGGTCCAGGGGTGAGCCGCGCCGGGGCGCCTGAGGGCCGCTACCGGGGGCTGGGAGCCCGTGGCCGCACCCCGGGCGCCGGGGGCGCGTCGAGGGGTTCTCCGGGGCTCCGTGGGCCCCGGACGGACCTCCTCCGGGCGCCGGCGGGCGGCGTGTCGGGAGGCCGGGGTCGGGGCCGGGGGCGGTGACGGGTGAAAATGGACCGTTATGCCGAGTACCGCCGAACCAGCTGCCACCGCCGCGAGCGCGACCGAAGACGGGTCGCGGGGCGGTTTCCGAGTGCGGCTGGACAACTTCGAGGGTCCCTTCGACCTGCTGCTCAGCCTGATCGCCAAGCACCGGATGGACGTCACCGAAGTGGCGCTGGCCACCGTCACCGACGAGTTCACGGCCTACATCAGGGCGATGGGCCCGGACTGGGACCTGGACGCCGCCACCGAGTTCCTGGTGGTGGCCGCCACCCTGCTCGACCTCAAGGCCGCCCGGCTGCTGCCCGTGGCGGAGGTCGACAGCGAGGAGGACCTGGCCCTGCTGGAGGCCCGTGACCTGCTGTTCGCACGGCTGCTGCAGTACCGGGCGTACAAGCGGGCGGCGGCGGTGTTCGGCGAGCGCTGGGCCGCCGAGCTGCTGCGGCGGCCCCGGGCGGTCGGGCTGGAGCCCCGGCACGCGGAGCTGCTGCCCGAGGTGGTCGTCACCATCGGTCCGCAGCGGCTCGCCGAGCTGGCGGCCAAGGCGATGGAGCCCAAGCCGAAGCCGGTCGTGTACGTGGACCACATCCACACCCCGCCGGTCAGCGTGCGGGAGCAGGCCGGACTGGTGGTCGGGCTGCTGACCGAGCTGGGCGAGGCGTCGTTCCGGCAGCTGGTGGAGGACGCGCCGGACGACCTGGTCGTGGTCGCCCGCTTCCTGGCCCTGCTGGAGCTGTACCGGGAGCGGGTGCTCGCCTTCGAGCAGCCGGAGCCGCTCGGCGAGCTGTGGGTGCGCTGGGTGGCCGGGGAGGACCGGGGAGCGGTCGAGGTGACGGACGAGTTCGACCGGCCGGCGGGAGAGGCCGCGGGCGAGACGGAGGAGGGCGAGCGGCGATGAGCGGCGGGAACGAGGGCGGCCGACCGGTGCGGCGCCCGCTGGGGCTGCCGGGGCGGCCGCGGGCCGAGGAGTGGCTGGAGCCGGCCTTCGAGCTGCTGCCGGACCCGGTGGAGCCCGTGGGGCCCATGGAGCCCGTGGCCACCGTGGCCCCCGCGGTCCCGGTGGTCCCGGTTGGCCCGGTGAAGCCACAGGACCCAGTGGTGCCGGAGGAGCCGACGGAGCCGGTGGCTCGGGTGGTGCACCAGAAGTCGGCCCTGTCGACTTCCGGCGCCGAGGAGCCGGACGGTCACGGGCTTCGGGCCGATCTGGAGGCGGTCCTGATGGTCGTCGACGAGCCGGTGCCGGAGGAGCGGCTGGCCGGGGTGCTGGAGCGGCCCCGGGCGGAGGTGGCCGCGGCGCTGCGCGAGCTCTCCGCCGAGTACACCGCCCAGGGGCGGGGCTTCGACCTGCGGCTGGTGGCCGGCGGCTGGCGGTTCTACAGCCGGGAGAGCTGTTCCGGGGCCGTCGACCGCTTCCTCCTGGACGGCCGGCAGGCCCGGCTTTCCCAGGCCTCACTGGAGACCCTGGCGGTGGTCGCCTACCGGCAGCCGGTGTCCAGATCGCGGGTTTCCGTAGTCCGCGGTGTGAACTGTGACGGCGTGATGCGTACCCTGGTACAGCGAGGACTGGTGGAAGAGGCCGGATCCGAGCCCGAAACAGGTGCGATCCTGTATCGGACGACGAACTACTTCCTGGAACGGATGGGGCTCCGCGGCCTGGACGAGCTGCCGGAGCTTGCTCCCTTCCTGCCCGAGGTCGACGACGTGGAAGCGGAGTCCCTGGAGGGCACGATGATCGCGGAGGCGGTCGCCGACGCTGCCGCGCAGGCTGCGGACGGCAGTGGCGAGGCCGGTCGGGCCGGGCCCGATCGGTAGGGGGCGGTGAGGTCGGCCGAAACGACCGCACATCCCAGACGGAACGACGTACGGACACTTTGATGCGTAGCAGTGGCAACGGCAGGAACAGCAGCGGCGGCGGGAGCAGTCGCGGCGGACAGGGCGGGGGCCGGGGCGGCAGCTCCTTCGGCGGCAGCGGCGGCGGCAGCCGCGGCGGCTCGGGCTCGCGCGGGGGTTCGTACGGCGGCTCCGGTTCGGGCGGTGGCTCGTACGGCGGCGGCTCGCGCGGAGGCTCCGGTTCGGGCGGCGGCTCGTACGGCGGCGGTTCGCGCGGAGGCTCCGGCTCCGGTTCGGGCGGTGGCTCGTACGGCGGCGGCTCGCGCGGTGGCTCGGGTTCCGGCGGCGGCTCCTACGGCCGCGGTGGCTCCGGGTCGGGCGGCGGCTCCTACGGCCGTGGCGGCTCGGGCTCGGGTTCGGGCTCGCGCGGCGGCTCGGGTTCGTACGGGCGGGACGACCGCCGTGACGACCGGCGCGACGACCGCCGGTTCCCGGACCGCCCGCTGCGGCCCGAGGAGCGCAGGTACGACCGCCCCGAGTACGGCGGCGGCCCCAACGCCACCCCCGCCCGCGGCGGCTTCGCCGGCCGTCGCCCCAGCCCGGCCCCCCGGCCGCGCCGCGAGGGCCAGGGCGCCCCGGGCGACCCGCGCCGTCAGCCGCAGCGTTCGCGCGAGCTGCAGGCCAAGATCGAGGACGCCGTCCTCGCCCGGCACGACAAGCCGGCCGTCAAGCTGCCCAAGACCTTCGGCGAGCCCGAGGGCGAGCGCCTGCAGAAGGTGCTGGCCCGGGCCGGCATCGGCAGCCGCCGCGCCTGCGAGGAGCTGATCGAGCAGGGCCGCGTCGAGGTCAACGGCAAGCGCGTCACCGAGCAGGGCAAGCGCGTCGACCCGCAGAACGACGAGATCAAGGTGGACGGCCTGACCGTCGCCACCCAGTCGTACCTGTTCTTCGCGCTGAACAAGCCGGCCGGCGTGGTCTCCACCATGGAGGACCCGGACGGGCGCCAGTGCCTGGGCGACTACGTGACCAACCGGGAGACCCGGCTGTTCCACGTCGGCCGCCTGGACACCGAGACCGAGGGCATCATCCTGCTCACCAACCACGGCGAGCTGGCCCACCGTCTGACCCACCCGCGCTACGGCGTGACCAAGACCTACCTGGCCGCGATCCAGGGCCCGATCCCGCGCGACCTGGGCAAGCAGCTCGCGCAGGGCGTGGAGTTGGAGGACGGCTTCGCCCGTGCCGACAGCTTCAAGGTGATCTCCAACGTCGGCAAGAACTACCTGGTCGAGGTGACCCTGCACGAGGGTCGCAAGCACATCGTCCGCCGGATGCTGGCCGAGGCCGGCTTCCCGGTCGAGAAGCTGGTCCGCACGCACTTCGGTCCGATCGCCCTGGGCGACCAGAAGTCGGGCTGGCTGCGCCGCCTGACCAACCCGGAGGTCGGCCAGCTGATGCGCGAGGTCGGCCTGTAGGCCCTCGCGTCTCGTACGCCGCCCGGAAGGGCCCCCGGTCGCCGTGGTGCGGCCGGGGGCCCTTCGGCTTCTCCGGGCCGGGCGAGGCGGGCTGAGCCGGGCTGAGCCGAGCCGGGCGGGCCGGGCGGGCCGGGTGGCCGCGGACGGGTCGTGTGAGCCGGGACGCAACCGCTGGTCACGGCCTTGTCAGCGTCATGATCCGTGGCAGAGGATGGCCACCGGGCCACCACCCGGCCGTGTGGCGGGACTGTGCCAGTACGGCCGCCGGTGGGGGCGGATCAGGGGCGAACAGGGGGAGACGGCGTCGTGTCCGATGCACCACTGGGGCGGGCCGGCGGACACGCCCTCGGCACGTTGGGACTGGCCGAGCCGGACGGGCAGGTGTACGCGGCCCTGGTGGCCAACCCGCAGTCCACCGCGGAGGAGCTGGCCGGGTCCTGCGGCCTGACGCTCCAGCAGGGCGTACGCGCCCTGGACCGGCTGGCGCAGCAGGGCATGGCCACCCGGGCGCCGGTGGACCGGCAGCGCTACCTGGCGGTCGCCCCGGACGTCGCGATCGGCACCCTGATCGGTCACCGGGAGTCCGAGCTGCGGCAGGCCAGGGCCGAGATGCACCGGCTGATGGACGCCTTCCGGGAGGCCTCGCGCTACACCGACCCGGCGCACTCGGTGGAGGTGCTGACCGGCGGCGAGGCGATCGCCCAGCGGCTGGAGCACATCACCGAGACCAGCCAGTACCAGGTGCGCGGCTTCGACCGTCCGCCGTACATCCAGGACCCGGTGGCGCCGATGCCGCTGCAGCGGCGGCGGCTGCGCGAGGGCCTGAAGTTCCGGACGGTCTACGACCGGGAGGCGGTGGCCTGGCCCGGGCGGCTGGAGCGGAACATCCTGGTCGGTGTCGCGGACGGCGAGGAGGCGCGGGTCCGGCCGACGCTCCCCATGAAGATGATCCTCTCGGACGACCGGATGGCGATCATCCCGATCAGCGTCGGCGACAGCGTCCTGGACGCCGCCTACGTGATCCACCCCTCCGCCCTGCTCCAGGCGCTGGACACGCTGTTCGAGGCGGAGTGGGAGCGCGCCGTCCAGCTCCAGGCGGCGATCGGCACCGGGGACGCCTCGCCGGAGCCGGACGCCGACCACCGCAAGCTGCTCGGCCTGCTCGCGGCCGGACTCACCGACGAGTCGATCGCCCGTTCGCTCGGCTGGAGTGCCCGGACCACCCAGCGGCGGCTGCAGAGCCTGATGCGCTCGCTGGGCGCCACCACCCGCTTCCAGGCCGGCATGGCGGCCCGGGAGCGGGGGTGGCTGTAGCGCGACCGGGGGCGGGTCAGCTCCAGGGGCTGAGGGAGGCCCAGCGGCCGTCCGGGCCGCGTTCGACCTTCTCCAGGCCGAGCACGGCGGAGCGGTTCAGCCGGCCGTAGATGTGCGGGAACAGCACGTCGGGGGTGGCCCCGGGCGGCGGTGCGCCGTCCGGGGCCTCCCACTTGACCATCGGCTCCACCAGCGACTCCTCGATCAGCAGCACCATCAGCGGGTCGGGGGTGTCGGCGAAGAAGGCGTTGGCCACCGCGAGTGCCGTCTGCTCGTCCGCCGAGCAGTGGATGAACCCGTCGGTGAGCAGCGAGGCGGTGGCGTACGGGCGGCCGGGGTCGGCCAGCCAGTCGTCCAGGGGGGCGAGGTGGAGGATCATGGTTCCTTTTCTACCCGTTGTCTCCGGTTTGGTCCTGAGCGGTCGTCATCGGCAGGGCGGGTCCGGGGCTCGGGGCCCGGTTTTCGGGGGCCGGGTTTCGGTTTTCGGGGCCGGGGCCGGGGCCGGGGCCGGGGCCCGGGCCTCATGGCCTCAGGGGCCGGGGTTCGGAGCGCTCAGAGCCCGGCCACCTTGGCGGAGGCGGTGACCTCGTACACCAGGGTGAGGCTGCGGCGGGCGCCCGGGCCGAGCGGGACGTCCCAGCGGACGATGCCCTCGGCGTCGAAGGAGTCCGGTGCCGGGGAGCAGTCCTCCTTGCGCAGCCGGACCTCGACCGCCGACACCTCGGAGACCGGCACCCGTTCGCGCACCGCGACGATCCGCTCGTCCCGTTCCTCCGGGCCGGAGAAGCGGGACAGGTGCAGCCGGACCGTGCGGGTGGTGCTCTGGCGGCCGGTGAGCCCGCCGGTGGCCTGGCGCTCCTCGGTCTCGCGGACCACCCGGTAGCCGTCCGAGCTGCCGAAGGCGAGCTCGGCGTCGGCCCCGGCGGCGGTGAAGCGCAGCTCGCCGCGGCCCGTGAAGCCGCTGCCGCGGACCAGCTCGACCGGGCCGGCCAGCAGCGGGTGCCCGGCCGTGTTGCGGAACCGGACCACCTGGGTGACCAGCGGGGACAGCTCCGGGGCGCAGGCGTACTCGCTGCTCGCAGGCCCGGTGAACGAGCCGAGCGGCACCCGGTGCGCCCGGCCGTCGGAGGGCACGGTCGCCGGGGCCGGCGCGGGCAGCACCCGGACCTCGCCGCCGTCGTCCACGCCCGGGAGCCCGGTGGTCGGGCCGAGCGCGCTGATCGCCTCCTCGCGCAGCTCGACCTCGACCGTGCGGCGCTCCTCGTCGGTGCGCTCGCGCAGCATCAGGATGTCCATGGCCACGGCCGGCGGGTCGGTGGCGAGGGCGGAACGGGCCGTGGAGAAGGTCAGCCGGGCGTTCGTCCAGTCCTCGCCGGTGCGCTGCCAGACCACCGCCTCCGACTCCAGGCGCAGCGCGCCGCCGTCCAGGGTCGCCCGGTAGGACGGGCGCCAGAGCGCGCAGGGCACCAGGTGGGAGACGGTCAGCTCGGCCGGGCCGGACCGCGCCGCCTCGACGGTCAGCTCCAGGTGGGCGGTCAGCTCGGCCGGGTCCTCCTCGGCCTCGTCCAGGGCGGTCAGGGCCTGCGAGCGCTCCTGCTCCAGCCGGCGCAGCCGGGAGTGGGTGGCGCGCAGCTCCTCGCCGTAGCGCTCGCGCTCGGCGTCCACCCGGCCCAGTTCGCGGGACCAGCGGGTGCGTTCGAGCTCACCGGCGCCGGCGCCCTCGCCGACCTCGCGCAGCAGGTCCGCGGAGAGCTGGGCCAGCAGCGCCAGCCGGGCCTCCAGCCGGGTGCGGGCCTGGTCGGCCAGGCGGCTCTCGGCGTCCAGGCGGTGCAGCCGGTGACGCAGGTCGGAGTCGTCCGGGCCGGGCGGCAGCGGGGCGCGCGGCGCCCAGGTGCGGACCAGCCGGGCGTCCAGCACGCGGACGCCGGGGGTGGCGGACTCGGCGCGCAGGGTGCGGTCGACGGCGAGCGCGGTGAGCGGGCCGAAGCGCAGCCGCCGGACCCCCGCGCCGAGTTCGACGGTCGTGGTCCGCTCGACCTGGCTGCGGTCCTCCAGGCAGGTCACGGCGGTGACGGGAAGGGGCCTCGACTCCCCGGACGGGCTCGGGGCCGGGCTCTCGGTCGGGCTTGGGGTCGGGCTTTCGGTCGGGTCTCCGGTCAGGTCTCCGGTCAGGTCTCCGGTCATGGTCAGTTCCTCCGGTTTCCGCCGACGATGGCCTTTCCGGCCGGGATCTTGATCTGGTAGCCGCCGTCCAGCTCGGTCTGTCCGCCGGGCGGCAGGTCGACCCGCCAGAGCCGGGTACTGGGCGGGCACTCCGGCGTGGGGACGGTCGGGGCGTGCCAGTCGGCCCGTTCCTCGATCCGGATCTCGGCGTCGGAGGTGACCGGTACGCGCTCGCGGACCTCCACCGTGACGGCGCGGCCGAGCCGGTTCGCGAGCCGGACGTGCACCCGGTGGTCGAGCACGGTGCTGTTGCCCTTCAGCATGCCCGTCGTCGACTCGCGCAGCTCGGTGCGGCGCGCCACCTCGATGCTCTCGGTGACGCCGGTGCCCAGGCGCTGCACGCCCCCGGGAGCCAGGGTCGGCAGGGCGGCGGTGAGCAGGAACCGGTCGTCCACGGTGACCTCCACCGGGCCGGCCAGGACGGCGCGGTCGGTGCGGTTGGCGAGCACCAGGGTCGCGTACACCTTCTCCTCGACGGCGGGGACGGTGACGTACTCGGGGCGGACGGTGAGCGGGATCTCGTCCACGGTGACGGAGTGCCAGGTGCCGTCGGACGGGATGTCGGCCGGGGCGGCGGCATCGAAACGGTGGTCGAAGGAACCGGCCGACTCCCGTGGCGGGACGGCGTGCCGGGGCAGCGGGAGGCGCCGGATCCGCTCCCCGGGGTTGCCGCCGGGCAGCGTCCAGGCCAGCTCCTCGCGTTCGAGGCGCTCGGGGCGTGCGTGCAGGGTGCCGCGCCGGGCGGCGGGCTCGTCGGGGCCGGCCAGGACCAGGTCGGGGTAGTCGAGCAGGGTGGCGTCCGGGGCGAAGCCGGAGGGCGGGGGCGGGACGGGGAGGCCGCCGGCCTTGCGGGAGCGGCGGGACGCCACGGGCGGGAGGCCGCCCGGGGCCTGCGGGAGCGGGGTGACGGCGGGGGTGACGGCGGGAACGGGGGCGGACAGGGCGGGCTGCGGACCGCCGTAGCCGCCGTAGCCGCCGTAGCCGGCGAAGCCGCCCGGGGCGGGCGGGGGCGGCGCGGGCATCGGCTCGTCGACGCTCAGGGTGCCGCCGCCGTACGGGCCGGAGGGTTCGGGCGGGGTGTCCGCCGCCGGGCTGAAGCCCTCGTGGTGGGGGCCGGACGGGCGGGCGCCGCCGACGCGGGCGCCGCCGAGGTACGGGGACGGGGAGACCGATCCGGGGCCGGTGAGGGCGGCGGGTCGGACGGTGTGGTGACGGCGGTGCGGGGCGGCTGCGCCGGGTGCGTCGTGACCGGCCGCGTCGTGACCGGTCGTGTCGTGACCGGCCGCGTCGTAGCCGGTGAAGAGGTCGGACAGGCCGGCCGGGGGCTCGCGCCAGCCGGAGGGCGGCGGGGCGGGCTGGCTGCGGCCGATCCGCAGCGAGGCGAGCCGGGGTAGGTCGGTGCGGCGGTCGAGGTCGGCGGTGGAGAGGGCGAGGCGCACGCCCGTCCAGTCCTCGCCGGTCTGCTGGGCGACACCGGCGCGCAGGACCAGGTGGGCGGTGTCGGAGCCGGTGCGGTAGGAGAGGCGGTAGGCGGGCACCCAGCGGGCGGCGGGGACGCCGTACTCCAGTTCCAGTTCCAGTTCCAGCTCTTGTTCCGGCTCCGGCTGGTGTTCCTGTTCCGGCCGCTGCTCGTGCTTCTGCTCGTGGGTTGTGGGAGCGGGGGCGGGAGCCGTGAGGGTGAGCAGGACGGTGGCGGCGGTCGAGACCGGTTCGGCCCGGTCGGCGGTGGACGCCCGCTCCAGCCGGTCGGCGGCCAACTCGATTGCGTGGTCGGCGAGTTCGATCTCCCGGTTGAGCTGCTCGACGCGCTCGTGGAGGTGGCTCAGCCGTTCGTCGACGAAGTCGGCGAGCTCCAGCCAGGCATCGGCGGGCGTGCGGCGCAGCGGCTCGTCGGTTCGGTGCCGCGGCGGCGCGGCGCGTAGGGCGAGGGTGTCGGCGATCGCCGCGAGGACCAGTCGGCGGCGCTCGTGGAGCGCGCTCCGGCGCTCGATGGCCTCGTCGGACTCCCTTTGGAGTTGCGGGAGTTCCTCCGGCTCGCGCAGTTCGGCGAGCTGCTCCAGCCGGGCCTCGGTGACCGTCGTGCCGACCGGTCCGGTGAGCACCCGGGCGCGCAGCGAGCGGCCGTCCAGGGCCGTGGGCAGACCGGTCAGCCGCAGCCGGCCGCCGGGCGGGACCGGGACGGTCGCCCGGCGCCGGCACACCGCGCCCTCCGCGTACACCACCACGGAGTCCAGGACCGACGGGTGTTCCGGTACGGCCGGCGGTTTCGTCCGCCCGGTCCGGTCGCTGTGCTGGTCGTCCATGTGCAACCCCTTCGTTCGCGTGTTGCCTGCCGCGTGCCGCTCGTCGTGTCACGCGGATCGGCCGCTTGCCCGCTGTGCCCGCTTGCCGGTTCGTCTGCTCGCCCGGGTGCCCGCTTGCTCGCCTGCCTGCTTGTCCGCTTTTCCCGTACGTCTGCTCGTCCGTACGCCTGCTCGTCCTGCGGTCTTCTCGTCCTTTTGTCCGAGTGTTCCCCGGGGCGGCCAGTCTGCCCGGCTTCGGTACGGGCGTCGTCGGATTTCCCGGGTACGGCGTGTGCACTGGAGGGGACGGGGGCGGGGCCGCCGCGGTTGCCGGTGCCGCGAGCTGCCGGGAAATGCCGTCGTGGTTGCCGGGCTCCGGGTGGGGACTTCGGTGCGGCGGATGAGGGAGGATGGGGCGCGGGTGCTCCCGGACGGTTCCGGCACCTGTCGAGAATCGTGATGAGGAGAGCGACCCGCCATGCGCACTGCCGTCGTCGTCGGCACCGGACTGATCGGCACCTCCGCCGCGCTCGCCCTGACCGCTCGCGGTCTGACCGTCCATCTGGAGGACGCGGACCCGGACGCCGCCCGCACCGCCGAGTCGCTCGGCGCGGGCACCACCGAACCGGTCGACGGCCCGGTGGACCTCGCGATCATCGCCGTCCCGCCCGCGCTGGTCGGCAAGGTGCTCGCCGACTGCCAGCGCCGCAACCTGGCGCACTGGTACACCGATGTCGCCAGCGTGAAGGCCGGCCCCGGTAGCGAGATCGCCGCGCTCGGCTGCGACACCGTCCACTACATCGGCAGCCACCCGATGGCCGGCCGCGAGCGCTCCGGACCGCTGGCCGCCCGCGCCGACATCTTCGAGGGCCGCCCCTGGGTGCTCACCCCCACCGCGGACACCGACACCGAGACGCTCAACGCCGCGCTGGAGCTGGTCGCGCTCTGCGGCGCGATGCCGATCGTGATGGACGCCGCCGAGCACGACCGGGCCGTCGCCCTGGTCTCGCACGCCCCTCAGCTGGTGTCCTCGCTGGTCGCCGCCCGGCTGGAGAACGCCGACGACACCGCCATAAGGCTCTCCGGCCAGGGCGTGCGCGACGTCACGAGGATCGCCGCCTCCAACCCCGGCATGTGGGTCGACATCCTCTCCGCCAACGCCGGCCCGGTCGCCGACGTCCTGGAGGCGGTCGCCGCCGACCTCGGCGAGACCGTCACCGCGCTGCGCGCCATGGAGGCGGCCGAGGAGGGCGAGCGCCGCACCGGCGCGGCCGGGATCACGGCGGTCATGCGACGCGGCAACACCGGCCAGGCCCGGATCCCCGGAAAGCACGGCGCGCCGCCCACCCGGTACGAGACGGTGGCGGTCGTGCTCGGCGACCAGCCGGGCGAGCTGGGCCGGCTGTTCGGGGAGGTCGGCGACGCCGGGGTCAACATCGAGGACGTCGTCATCGAGCACTCGACCGGGCAGCAGGTCGGCTTCGTCCAGCTGTCGGTCGCGCCGACGGCGGTCAAGCGGCTGGTGAAGTCGCTGCGGGCGAGCGGGTGGAGCGTGCGGGACTGAGGCGCGGCGGCTGAGGCGTCGGGCGCTCGTCGCGGCTGGGTGCTCGTTTTCGGCTGGGCGCTCGTCTCGGCTGGGCGCTCGGTTCGGTTGGGTGCTCGGTTCGCCGGGTGCGTGGGTACGCGGTGCTTGCGCAGGCGGGGGCGTAGGTGCTTGCGTGGGGGCGAGCTCGGGCGGGTGTTCGGGTTTGTGCGGTGCGTGCGCGCGCGTGGGTGCGTGGGTTCGCCGGCGCGTGGGTGGGTCGTCCGGTCCGGGGAGGGCGCGGTGTGATCGTCGAGTTGCCGCTGGGGGAGACCCGGCACGGATTCGCCGGAGACCCGGTGGACCTGGGGAACGAGCGGTTCCTGCGGGCCGTGCTGGGCCAGGACCTCCGGATCCACCACCGCAGCGTCACGGCGATGTACGAGCACCCCCGGCCGACGCCGCTGTACCCCGAGTACGCGCCGCCCGAGCCGACCTGCAGCCTGCTGCTGCGGGCGGCCCACACCGCCTTCGCCGAGCACCTGCCGCTGAGCCTGTCCCCGGACGTGCTCTGGTACGCGGTGGTGCACGAGGTCGCCGTGCACGTACGGATGTACCCGCCGCGGTACCGGGCGCTGTTCGGCGCGGCCGACGGGCGGCGGGGCAGGATCCTGGTACGGGACGACTCCCTGGCGGGGCCCGCACCGGACTGGCCGCACTCGATCGGCCTGGTCCGGGAGCCGCTCGCGGCGGCCGTGGGCGGGGACCTGGTGGCACTGTTCCGGCCCGGTTTCTCCACCACGACGCCGGACGACGAGGCCTCGGCGCTGGTGGCGCTGATGGACGTGGTCAGCCCGTACTACGACTACCGCTGGGAGACCCGCTGCGGTATCCCGCGGATCCGGCTGGAGGGCACGGCGGCGGACTGGGCACGGCTGGCGGCCGGAGTCGGCACCCTGGCGGAACGCTTCGCCTGGCTGGCGCCGTGGTTCGCGGAACTGCGGCCCGTGGTCGACGAGATCGCCGCGACCGCGGCCGGCGGACCCCTGGACGAGTGCTTCTGGCGCTCGCTGTACAAGTGGCGGTCGATGTCCGGCGGGCCCCGGGTGACCGGCTGGCTCACCGCCTTCCTCGCCCACACCCAGACCCCGGACGGGCCCCGGCTGCGGCGCTCCTTCGGCTGGCGGGCGGCGGTGGGCAGTGAGTACCACCGGGAGGCGTTCGAGGTGAACGACTTCCCGTCGCACGTGTCGCGGGTGCCCTTCGTGTGGGAGGTGCTCGGCCGGGAACTGCCGATGACCTTCGTCGGCGGGGTGCTCGGGGTCGAGTGGGACGGGGAGTACCTGCGGCCGCGGCTGGGGAACGCGGTGCTGGAGGCGGAGTAGGGAGCCGGAGTAGCCGGAGTGGGCGGCTCGGGCGAAGTGGGCGGCTCGGGCGGCTCAGGCGGCTCGGGTGGCTTGGGCGGAGCAGGCCGTGCGGCAGCGCAGACGGCGGGTGTGGGGGCGGGAAACAGGGGGCCGGACGGGCGGCGGAGCGGGTGACGGCGGCGGTCCATTAACCTTGGGGGAGAGAATCCCCGGCCGTCCGCCTGCGCAGGCTTCGGCTCCCATGCTCAGAGAGAGGTTCGCCCCGTGGACACTGCCGACCGAGCGCACGCCCCGGTCGTCGTCGCCATCGACGGACCCTCCGGCTCCGGCAAGTCGACCGTCTCCCGTGCGGTCGCCGCCCGGCTGGGCCTGAGCTTCCTGGACACCGGCGCCATGTACCGGGCGATGACCTGGTGGATGCTGGCCAACGAGGTCGACGTGGACGACCCGGACGCGGTCGCCGTCGCGTGCGGCAAGCCGGTGATCGTGTCGGGCACGGACGCCGACGGCCCCACCATCACGGTGGACGGCCAGGACGTCTCCGGCCCGATCCGCGGCCCCGAGGTGACGGCGCAGGTCAGCGCAGTCGCTGCGGTGCCGGCGGTGCGGAGCCGACTGGTCGAGCTGCAGCGCGGCTGCGCCGGGGTCGCCGAGCGCGGCATCGTCGCCGAGGGCCGGGACATGGGCAGCGTGGTGTTCCCGGACGCCACCCTCAAGGTCTTCCTGACCGCCTCCGAGGAGGCCCGGGCCGCGCGCCGGGCCACCGAGCTGCGGGCCAAGGGGGTGGACGAGGCGACCATCACCGCGATGGCCGCCGACCTCGCCCGCCGGGACGCCGCCGACTCCTCCCGGAAGACGGCCCCGCTGGCCCAGGCCGCGGACGCGGTCCTGGTGGACACCAGCGACCTCACCCTGGAGCAGGTGATCGACCGGATCGCCGCGCTGGTGGAGGAGCGGGCCGGGCTGTCCTCCGTCTGACGGGTTCCGGGCCTGGTGGGCTGCTGTCGGGCCGACCGTCGCAGGGCCGATCATTGCCGATCATTACTGAGTGAACCGCGGGCCGCCGAGGCGCCGCGGAGACAACCATCGCGCTGCCCCGAGCGGGGCAGGTACGCACGGCACGCCCCTGGGAAGGGCCGGGCCGGGAAACGGAACAGACGAACATGACCGCAGAGCACTCCGACACCGGACACGGTGGGCTGGACGCCGCCGACTACGCCGAGTTCATGGCCCTCGCCGCCGAAGAGGGCCTCGACCTCGACGACTTCGACGCCGTGGACGGCGCCGAGCACGGCCGACTGCCGGTGCTGGCCGTGGTCGGCCGCCCGAACGTCGGCAAGTCGACCCTGGTGAACCGCATCATCGGCCGCCGTGAGGCCGTCGTCGAGGACAAGCCGGGCGTCACCCGCGACCGGGTCTCCTACGAGGCCAGCTGGAACGGCCGCCGCTTCAAGGTGGTCGACACCGGCGGCTGGGAGATCGACGTCCTCGGCATCGACGCCATGGTGGCCGCCCAGGCCGAGCTGGGCATCGAGCAGGCCGACGCGGTGCTGTTCGTGGTGGACGCCACGGTCGGTGCCACCGACACCGACGAAGCCCTGATCAAGATCATCCGTCGGGCGGGCAAGCCCACCGTCCTGTGCGCCAACAAGGTCGACGGCCCGTCCACCGAGGCCGAGGCCGCCTACCTGTGGTCGCTGGGCCTGGGTGAGCCGTTCCCCGTCTCCGCCCTGCACGGCCGCGGCTCGGGCGACCTGCTGGACGCCGTCATGGACGCGCTGCCCGAGGCCCCGCCGCAGACCTTCGGCGACGCCGCCCCCGGCGGCCCGCGCCGTGTCGCGCTGATCGGCCGGCCGAACGTCGGCAAGTCCAGCCTGCTGAACAAGGTCGCCGGCGAGGAGCGGGTGGTCGTCAACGAGCTGGCCGGCACCACCCGCGACCCGGTCGACGAGATGATCGAGCTCGGCGGCAAGACCTGGAAGTTCGTGGACACCGCCGGTATCCGCCGCCGGGTCCACCTGGCCGCCGGCGCCGACTTCTACGCCTCGCTGCGCACCGCCGCCGCGCTGGACAAGGCCGAGGTCGCGGTCATCCTGGTCGACGCCAGCGAGACCCTCGCCGAGCAGGACACCCGGATCATCTCGATGGCCGTCGAGGCCGGGCGCGCCGTCGTCATCGCCTACAACAAGTGGGACCAGCTCGACGAGGAGCGCCGCTTCTACCTGGAGCGCGAGATCGAGCGCGACCTCGTCCAGGTCCAGTGGGCCCCGCGGGTCAACGTGTCGGCCAAGACCGGCCGGCACATGGAGAAGCTCGTCCCCGCGATCGAGACCGCGCTGGCCGGCTGGGAGACCCGCATCACGACCGCGCGCCTGAACGCCTTCCTCGGCGAGCTGGTGGCCGCCCACCCGCACCCGATCCGGGGCGGCAAGCAGCCGCGCATCCTGTTCGGCACCCAGGCGGGCATCCGCCCGCCGCGCTTCGTCCTGTTCGCCTCGGGCTTCCTGGAGGCGGGCTACCGGCGCTTCGTCGAGCGCCGGCTGCGTGAGGAGTTCGGGTTCGTCGGGACGCCGATCTCGATCTCGGTGCGGGTGCGGGAGAAGCGCAAGCGTAAGTAATCGGCGTACGCGTGCAGGTGTGTACGTGTACCCGCGTGCGTTCCGTGCGTTCCGTGTGTGTCGCGCGTTCGTGCGTGTCGGCGGTCGGGTGACCGGCTGACGGTTGGAGGGCCTCGTCGCTTCGGTGGCGGGGCCCTTCGGCGTTTATCCGCGCGGGTGGGGGAGCGGGGGTGTGGTGGACCGGCGGTCTGGTGGTGCGGAGCGGGAGCCTGGGGGCGTCGTGGGTTTCGGGGTGGTGGGTCGGTCGTGTCGGCCGTGTCAGTGGTGGTCGCCGTTGCGGCCCGGGGGGAGGGAGAGCATCTGGCGGTGGCGGCCGCCGGTGGGCCGGGGGGTGGCGAGCCCCGTGGCCGTACCCATTACCGGGGACGGTGCCGGCGGTGCGGGGGGCGCGGGCATGGGCATCGGCATGGGTACGGGCACGGCCGCGGGTGCGGGCGTCGGGTACGGGCCCGAGCCGAGGTAGCCGGCGGCGACCCAGCCCTGGCCGTTGGTGAACTGGGCTGCGCCGCTTGCCGGTTGGGAGTGGCCGCCGACGGTGCCGGTACCGGGGGCAGGGGTCGGGGCCGGTGGGGCGTGGATGAGGCCGACGTCGGTGGGGGCGGCGGGTTCGGGGTGGGCGGCCGCGTGGTGGGCCCCGGTGTGGTGGGCTCCCGTGTGGTGGACGCCGGGGTGGCCGTGATGGCCCGTGTGGCTGTGGTGGTGGCCGTGATGGTCGTGCGCCTGGCCGGCGTGGTGGCCGGAGGCCGCGCCCGCGCCGTGCGGCTGGGACGACATGAACTGGGGGAGGCCCGGAGCCTGGCCCGCGAGGGTGTGGAAGGCCTGGTGCTGGGGCGGGTACGGCCGCTGCTCGCCGAGCACCGGGTAGCCGTCGCGGACCGCGAAGCCGGTGAACACCAGATCCTCCTCGCCCGAGCGGTCGCCGGGGAGGGCGCGGAACAGGCGCCGGTACTCGGAGTACAGCTCGTCGTAGATCGGCGTGGCGGAGTGCGGGTGCTCGGCGTCGTACGACGGGCGCATGCCCGGGATCGAACGGGAGGCGGTGGCAGAGCGGCCGGGGGACGCGGAGACGTCGTAGCTGTACACGTAGGGGCCAACGAGCGAGAGGGGGCGGGGGATGCGGGGCGCTCATAGGGGGTGGCCATGCGTGACGCTCATGTACGGCGGTCGTCATGAGCCGGGTTCATGGGGGCTGTCGATGAGCGGGGCTCATGGACGTCCGGGCCATGAGAGGACTTCATGAGGGTGCCCATGAGAGGAGCTCATGGCGCGGCGGTCATGAGCGGCGCTCATGAGCAGGGTCATGAGCGGCGCTCATGCGAGGTGCCGATGAGCGGGGCTCATCGCCCATGCGGGTCATGCGAGGCGCTCATGTGCTGCCCATGAGCGCCTCGCATGGGCCGGGCATCCGTGCGGGGCGCTCATGCAGGGTGTCCATGCGGGGGCGTCCATGCGGGGCGTTCACACGAGGCGACCATGAGTGACGCTCATCCGGGCAGGCGCCCAGAGACGCGCATGTATAGGGGAGCGGCGCCAGGTGCCAGGTGCCTGGGGCGTCCGGAGGTCGCGCCCGCGCCGGAGGGCGGCCCGAGGTGAAGGGGGAGGCCGCCGTCCGGTGCGTCGGGGGCCGGGCGGATCAGGTCCCCGCGAGCGGCAGGGAGGCGGCGACCACCTGTCCCAGCGCCACCGCCCGCTCCAGTGCCTGGCGCAGCAGGTCCTCGCGCGGTTGGCGGCCGACCATCCCGGCCGGGACGGCGTACATGGTCACCTCGGAGAGCTGGCTCGCCGCCATCCGCCAGGCGTCGGTGACCTGGAGCGGCTGGTGGGCCTGCCACCACCCGGTGCTGCCGCCGGCCGCGGCGGGCTGCAGGATCGCGTGCAGCTTGCCCATCGCGACCAGGACCGACCAGCCGCCCAGCTGGTCGGGGGTCTCGTCCAGGTCGGTGACGGGCTGGAAGCCGGCGTCCTGGAGGAGGTCGAGGAACTCGTCCTCGCCCGAGGTGCTGCCCGGGCGGCCGACGGGGCCGGTGGGCTCGACCACCAGCGAGGCGTGTCCGACCCTGCCGTGCAGCACGAGCCCGCAGGTGATGCCGAGGATGGCGGCCTGGCCGGGGGCGGTCGGCTGCGCCGCGGAGTCGGCGGGCGTGCCCGGTGCCGGTACGGCGGGCAGGGCGGCGCCCGGAACGGCGGCGGCAGGCGCGGGGGAGGGGACGGCGAGGTCGGGGGCGCCGGTCTGGGCCTGGCTGATGCTGCGGACGGCGCCGGCCAGCTGCTCCTCGGAGACCGGCACCACCTGGGAGGGGATGCAGCGGGCGTGGGCGAAGGCGAGTACGGCGGTCTCGTCGCCGACGAAGAGCACGGTGCTGGTGGCTTCCACGTGCGTGTCGCCGGGGGTCCGGCAGGAGGTGCACTCGTAGCTGTCGGGGGCGCGTTCGCCGCCCAGTAGACGGTCGGCTTCGTCGTCGCCGATCTCGGACCGGACCTCGTCGCTGACGTCGAGCAAGCGCGGCACAGGATCTCCTCGGATGGGTGCGGATGGGGCTTCGGGGCTGACACGGAGAGGTCGACATGACCAACGGGCCCTTGTGTCAGGCGTCACGGGTGCCCGTCGAGGCTGACGGGAATTGCCCCGGATCCGACCGCGCCGCGTGTTCTCGTGGTCGCAATCTGTCGATGTCGGTGACGGGACTGCCGGAATGAAACGGTGAGGTGGGTCACGCGGCGGTGATGTTTGATCTAGGAATCAACGGTTAAATCCGACATTTCGGGCATGATTATGAGGGTCTTACCGCCGGTAACCCTTGGCTGAGCTGGGCAGACCGTCGGGGTTTTGGTTTCCCCGCCGACCGGCTCGTAGCTTCTTGGTCGGCGCAACGAGCGCCACCCGGGTTCACCCCCGACGCACGGCCCCCCGGTTCGCCGGGTGTGGCAGGTGCCCGCCGACGAGATCGCTCGAACAGCTCGTCGGCGAGCGGCTGGGTGGCCGGGGCGGCAGAGGCACGTCCGACACGTGCACGGCCGTCCGACGGACGCGGCAAGCGAACGCGGCCCTTCAGGGCCTGGTTCCGCATGTCCGCCCGGGGCTGTCGAGAGGAACCTCATGACTTTCCGTAACGAGACCGCCGCTGCCACCACCTCCACCGCCACCAAGCGCAACCGCGTCCGGATGGCTGTCGTGGCGGGCGCCGCTGTCGCGGCCCTGCCGGTGGCCGGCCTCGTCACGGCCACCTCGGCCTCCGCCGCCTCCGTCTCCACCTGGGACGCCGTCGCCCAGTGCGAGAGCGGTGGCAACTGGGCCATCAACACCGGCAACGGTTTCTACGGCGGTCTGCAGTTCACCTCCAGCACCTGGGCCGCCTTCGGCGGCACCGCCTACGCCGGCCAGGCCAACCAGGCCACCAAGGCGCAGCAGATCGCCGTCGCCGAGAAGGTCCTCGCCTCGCAGGGCCCGGGCGCCTGGCCCGTCTGCTCCGTCAAGGCCGGCCTGACCAAGGGCGGCGCCCCGGCCGCCGTCGACACCTCGGCGGGCACCGCCTCCGGTTCGACCGCCGCCAAGCCGGCCGCCCCGGCTGCCAAGCCCGCCGCCCCGGTTGCCAAGCCGACCCAGGCGCCGAAGGCCGCTGCCGCCCCCAAGGCTGACGTCGCGCCGAAGGCTGACGCCGCGCCGAAGACCGCCGCCCCGAAGTCCGCGCCGAAGGCCGACCAGGGTGCCAAGGCCTGGACCGGCTCGAACGACGCCAAGCCGGCCAAGGGCAACTACACCGTCAAGTCCGGTGACACCCTGAGCTCCATCGCCGCCGCGCAGGGCCTGGACTGGCACGACCTGTACAAGAACAACGCCAAGGTCATCGGTGGCAACCCGGACCTGATCCTCCCGGGCCAGGCCCTCAGCATCTGAGGCTCCTGAGCAGCCTGAGCAGCTGACGGCAGTTCACGGCGACTGAGGACGGCCGCCACGGCCTCCACGGCCGCCGGCTCCCACTGCCTCCGGCTCTCACCGGCCCCGGTTTCCACCGGTTCCGGCTTCCACGGCCGCTCCTCCGCCGCGCGGGTTCTCCGCCGGCGGGGGAGCGGCCGTCGGCGTTCCGTCCGAGGGACCGGCGGCGGGGGCGAGCGGATCCGGGCCCGCCAGGGGAGGGGCTGGGCCCGGGCGCGGGCGGTGCGGGAGGATGGTGGGGTGATCCAGGGCGAGCTGTTCGGTGACCCGCCCGGGGCGGCCGGGTCCCCCGGCTCCTCCGGTACGTCCCGGGCGCGCGGCCGCTCGGAGCCCGCCCCCGGCGCCGTCCTGCTCCCCGGCTGGCTGGACCTCGACGCCCAGTTGCGCCTGATCGCCGCCTGCCGGGAGTGGGCCCGCCCGCCCGCCGGCCTGCACACCGTGCGGATGCCCACCGGCGGGACGATGTCCGTACGCATGGTGAGCCTCGGGTGGCACTGGTACCCGTACGGGTACCGGCGGGTCGCCGAGGACGGCGCGCCGGTCAAGCCGTTCCCGCCCGAGCTGTCCCGGCTGGCCCGCCGGGCCGTCGCGGACGCGTACGGGGACGCGCTGCCGGAGATCGCGGGCGCCGCGTCCTACAGGCCGGACACCGCGATCGTCAACCACTACCCGCACGGCGCGAAGATGGGCCTCCACCAGGACCGTGACGAGCGCACGGACGCGCCGGTGGTCTCGCTCTCGCTCGGCGACCGCTGCGTGTTCCGGCTCGGGAACACCGAGACCAGGACCCGGCCGTGGACCGACCTGGAGCTGCACAGCGGCGACCTGCTGGTGTTCGGCGGCCCGGCCCGGTTCGCGTACCACGGGGTGGTGCGCACCCTGCCGGGGACGGCGGATCCGGAGCTGGGCCTGGTGGGACGGCTCAACATCACGGTGCGGGAGTCGGGGCTGGGGGCCACGGCGCGGGAGCCGGGGCCGGACGGGTAGGTGTGGTGCCCGGGCGGGCCCGCACCGCTTCCGCGCTCCGGTGGTCGAACCTCCTCCCGTACGCTCGCCCACTCGTTCGAGTGAATCGGCGGATCCGGCCCGGAGCGCGGGAATGACCCGGGTCGCCGGAGAATTCGAGTGAACCGGAGAATGCGATCGGAGTCCGGAGGACCGGAGTCCTGAGTCCGGAGAGGAAGCGAACGCATGGGTACCCCCGTCGACGACCTTGTCGAGCTGCTGGACCTTGAGCAGATCGAACTGAACATCTTCCGCGGGCGAAGCCCCGAGGAGGCGCTGCAGCGGACCTTCGGCGGCCAGGTCGCGGGGCAGGCGCTGGTCGCGGCGGGCCGCACGGTGGACGACCAGCGCCCCGTCCACTCGCTGCACGCGTACTTCCTGCGCCCCGGCGTGCCCGGCCTGCCGATCGTCTACCAGGTCGACCGGATCCGCGACGGCCGCTCCTTCACCACCCGCCGGGTGCTCGGCATCCAGGGCGGCCGGTCGATCTTCGCGCTCACCGCCGACTTCCACAGACCCGAGGAGGGCGGCATCGAGCACCAGTACCCGATGCCGTCGGTCGCCGCGCCCGAGGAGCTGCCCAGCGCCCTGGAGGAGGTCGGTTCCCGGCTCGGCGAGCTGCCCCCGTTCATCAGCCGTCGCCAGCCGTTCGACGTCCGCTACGTCGACCGGCTGCGCTGGACCAAGGAGGAGCTGGAGGGCGTCGAGGCGCGCAGCGGCGTCTGGCTGCGCACCGACGGCCCGCTGCCGGACGACCCGCTGATCCACGTCTGCGCCCTCACCTACGCCAGCGACATGACCCTGCTGGACGCGGTCCGCGCCCCCGTCGAGCCGCTGTGGGGCGAGCGGCACTTCGACATGGCCTCGCTCGACCACGCCATGTGGTTCCACCAGCCGTTCCGGACGGACGACTGGCTGCTCTACCAGCAGGAGTCCCCGATCGCGCACGGTGCGCGCGGCCTGGCCCGCGGGCAGATCTTCGACCGCAGCGGGCAACTGGTGGTGTCCGTCGTGCAGGAGGGCCTGTTCCGGCCGCTGAAGCGCCGGGACGGGTAGCGGCCGGGTCGGGTGGCGGGTCCGTGGGATCCATGGCATCTGTGGCAGCTGTGGCATCCATGGGATTCGTGTCGAGCGGTGTTGAGCGGTGTTGAGCGGTGTGTCGGTGCGTTGCCGCCGTGTTGCAGTTTCGGTGGCTTCGGGCCGACGGGAATGATCCGTCCGAGCAGGCGGTGTTGTGGATGACCGAGACGGACGGCCCGAACGGCGGGCCGTCCGCGGACCGACCGGGAGGGTGGACCGATGACGGCGACTGCCGCAGAGGACTGGAAGCACTGGAGTGACGGACGGGCGGCGTCCGTGAGCGCGCCGCACGGCCAGCTCGCACTCACCGGGACGCACTGGCTGGAGCCCGAGCCCGCCGGGATCCCCGGCCTGCCCGGGCTGTGGTGGGCGGACACCGAGGGCGTCCGGGTACGGGCGGCGGCGGGCGACGGCATCACCGTCGCCGGCGCGGCCGGCCCCGTCGACGGCGAGACCCTGCTCCGCCCGGACACCGACCCGGCCGCCGACACCGCCACCCTGGGCGACCTGCTGCTCGTCCCGATCGAGCGCGAGGGCGAACTCGCCCTGCGGGTCTTCGACCCGGCCTCGCCGCGCCGGACGGCCTTCGCCGGCATCGCCGCGCACCCGTACGCGCCGGAGTGGGCCGTGCCCGCGGTCTTCACGCCGTTCGAGGACGAGGCCCGGTCGGTCGTCGTCCCGAACGCCGACGGCAAGGATCGGCCACTGGCCGTCACCGGGCAGATCGCCTTCACCGTCGCCGGCGAGCACCGCACGCTGACGGTCAGCCGCTCGGGCCAGGGCCTCAGCGGCGTCATCGCGGACGCGAGCAGCGGCATCGACACCTACCGCTTCCGGTTCATCACTCTGCCGGAGCCGGACGCCGACGGCCGCACCGTGCTCGACCTCAACCGGGCCTACCTGCCGCCGTGCGCGTTCTCGGACCACTTCATCTGCCCGTTCCCGCCGCCGGGGAACCGGCTGGACTTCGTGGTGGAGGCCGGGGAGAAGCAGGTGCTGAGCCGGTAGCGGCCGGGCCCCGGTGCGGGGGCGGCCGGGGGCGGGGCGGACGATGGGGGGACCATGTCAAACGATCAACATTCCACGGCAGCCGCCGCACCGGCCGCCGCCTCCGACCCCCGCCCCGTCCCCGTCCCCGGCGCCCGCCCTGATCCGGACCCGGACCCGGAAGCCGAACCCGGGCCCGCTTCCGAGCCCGAACCCGACCCCGCAGCCACACCCCTCCCGCCGGACCCCGTGGACACCGCCGGACCCTGGTACCGGCGGGCCTTCGCCGACCTCAGCCCGCTGCGCGACCACGTCGACTACCGCCGGGTCTGGCTCGGCCAGGCCGTCTCCTCCATAGGCCAGCAGATGACGGCCGTCGCCGTCTCCGTCCAGGTCTACGACCTGACCGGCTCCGCCTTCGCGACCGGCCTGGTCGGCATCTTCTCCCTCGTCCCGCTGGTCGTCCTCGGCCTCTACGGCGGCGCGATCGCCGACACCGTCGACCGCCGCCGACTGGGCCTGATCGGCTCCGCCGGACTGGCAGCCGTCTCCGCCGTCCTGGCCGCACAGGCCCTGGCCGGCCTCGGACTGGTCGCCGTCCTGTACGCCGCCGTCGCCGTCCAAGCCGGCTTCTTCGCGCTCGGCTCGCCCGCCCGCTCCGCGATGATCCCCCGACTCGTCCCCGCCCACCAGCTCCCGGCCGCGAACGCCCTCAACACCGTCAGCATGAACCTCGGCCTCACCATCGGCCCCATGCTCGGCGGCGTCCTCATCGGCGCGTACGGCGCCCAGGCCGCCTACCTCCTCGACACCGTCGCCTTCACCGCCACCCTCTACGCCATGTGGCGCCTGCCCGCCATGCGCCCCCTCGGTGACCGCAAGGGCCGCGCCTCCGTCCTCGACGGCCTCCGCTTCCTGTGCGAGCAACCCAACCTGCGCACCAGCTTCCTCGCCGACCTCGCCGCGATGGTCTTCGGCATGCCCCGCGCCCTCTTCCCCGCCATCGCCGTCACCTTCTACGGCGGCGACGCCGGCACCGTCGGCCTGCTCGTCTCCGCCCCGGCCGTCGGCGCCCTGATCGGCGCGCTCTTCTCCGGCTGGGTCGGCCGAGTGCACCGCCAAGGCGCCGCCATCCTCGCCGCCGTCGCCGCCTGGGGCCTCGCCATCGCCGCCTTCGGCGCCCTCCACAACCTCTGGCTCGGCCTCCTGTTCCTCGCCGTCGCGGGCTGGGCCGACACCGTCAGCATGATCTTCCGCAACACGATGATGCAGGTCGCCGCCCCCGACGAGATGCGCGGCCGCCTTCAAGGGATCTTCGTCGTCGTCGTGGCCGGCGGCCCCCGCCTCGGCGACTTCGAGTCCGGCACCGTAGCCGCCCTCACCAACCCCGCCACCTCCGTGATCAGCGGCGGCCTCGCCTGCATCGCCGCCGTCCTCCTCCTCGCCGCCCGCCGACCCGCCTTCCTCCGCTACGACGCCCGCCACCCCACCCCCTGACCCCACCCACCCCCAAACCTGGCAGCGAGCACCCCCCGACGTGCTGTATTGTTTTCCACGTCGCCGGGACAACCGGAGACAAGGTCGAGAAGCCCGCAGCAGAGCCCCCCAGGCCCCGCTGCAGGCACCGAGACCACGGGACGTGGCGCAGCTTGGTAGCGCACTTGACTGGGGGTCAAGGGGTCGCAGGTTCAAATCCTGTCGTCCCGACGTGAGTCGGAAAGGCCGTTGGCCGGGTTAACGCCCAGGTCAACGGCCTTTTGCATGACGGGCCGTCAGGGACCGCGTAAATCGGTTCGTATGCTGTTTGGGACCACTTTGGGACCAGGGCCCCGAGGGCGGGGATCACACCTCCTGAACTAGGCCCGATTTGCCCGATTTCCCAATTACTCTCAGTCGCCGATGCGGAATCGTAACAATCTATTTTCGGCCATGTTCTTGGCAGAAATCCCGCTTGCTTGGCGGAAGTTGGCCACCGATGACGGGCTCTCAGGTGGCGGTGCAGTGTCAGAGAAGAAGCGTTCCGAGTCGCGCCGCCGACCGCCCGGCAGTCCCGGCGGTCGGCGGCATTGCTCTGCGTCACGGCCCGCTGGGCGACCATTCCGCGCGCAGCCCCCACTCCGTGTCGGACTGCCTCGCCGGGAGCGCACTTGACCCGGGGCAAGTGGTCCTCCACCCGGCTACGTGCCGGGGAGGTCGAGCCGGTCGAAGGCGGGGTCGCCGGGGAAGGCGACCGACTCGATGCGCGCCGGCGGGATCGGGGACATGTAGTGGACGGTGGCGTCGGCGGCTTCGCCGAGCGCCTTGCCCAGGAGCACGTGCGCCAGCGACGGGGCGGTGCTGTGCCGACCGCCGTCGGTCAGGTCCAGGAGTGCGGTGACGACGGCCGGGCGGCCGAGCGGCCGGAGCAGGTGCATCATGTCCGGGTCGTT
Source organism: Kitasatospora sp. NPDC056446 (assembly GCF_042796115.1). Taxonomy (NCBI): domain Bacteria; kingdom Bacillati; phylum Actinomycetota; class Actinomycetes; order Kitasatosporales; family Streptomycetaceae; genus Kitasatospora; species Kitasatospora sp. NPDC056446. Next base: position 25,034 of record NZ_JBHTRF010000079.1, read on the forward strand.
CTCCCAGGGCTGGTAGACCGCCTCCCCGCCCCAGAACTTCTGCAGGCGCCAGCCGAGCGTGTGGTTGGGGGCGAGGGCGTCGCCGGACAGCGTCAGGAACATGAAGCCTTTCCGTCCGCCGCCCTTGCGGGTGATGAGGTTCGCCTCCTTCAATGCCGTGTACTGCGGGGTGGTGAGGTGGCCGAGGTCGGAGGCGCGGGCGAGGCGGTCGGCGACACCCTGGTCGTCGGCGAGCAGTAGTCCGTGCTCCTGGATGCTGTCCGCTTCGTGGTCCAGCAGGCGAGTGCAGTGCCGTGCTCGGACGAAGTGCCCGGCGAGCAGCGGGGCCATCGCGTCCAGGTCGGCGTAGCCGCCGATGTCGGTGTCGGTGAAGCAGTCCCGGGGGAGTGCTGCGGCGGCGTACTGCTGGGTGAACCCGGTGACGAGGTCGGCCAGCTGGGCGGGCCAGGTCGCTGGGTCGTGGGTCGTCCACGTCGATGACGGGGCGTGTGGCAGTCATGCCGGGCAGCCTCCCGTACAGCGGCGGTGCCGTGGCTGTCGTCGCGGTACGGCGTGACGCTGACTGCTCGCTAGAACCGGTCCTCCGCTGTGTCGATGTATCCGAACGCCTGAGCCATCCGAACCAGCGCGCGGCGAAGCAGGAGCCGCCGTTCCTCTTCGGTCAGCTGTGGATCAGCGGTGACGGTCACGCTCATCTCCGTCAGCGGCGCTCGGTCGCTGCTGCCGAACGGGGCGAGGTCGACGAAGCGGTCCAGAGAGGGGGGTGCAGTGCCGTGGGCCGAACCGGTGGCGATCTGGAGCAGTACTGTCGGCGGCTGGGACCACGGTCGAGGTGCGCTTGTGTCGCCGACGGCATCCGGCAGGACCTCGGTGGCGGTACGCCAGGCCGCGAGCAAGGTCTCCTCGACCTCCTCCACCGACAGCGTTCGATCGGACCTGGGGGCACGGGCCTCGGCGGGGGCGGAGGGTGGCGCCGCAGCGTCTTCGAGGCGCACCTCGGCGCAGGAGACGACCGCCGAGTCCATGGCGTTCGGAAGGGCGAGCATCACCGCCGTGGTGAGCTCCGCGCCGTCCCGGCTGTGGCCGGTGCTGGAGTAGCTGACGGCGTCTGCGGCGTTGCGGTGCGGACCCGGCATCCATGTCCCCATCGGCAGGTCGATGCCGTGCCGCAGGGAAAGGGTCCTCGCTGCGACAGCGAGAGGGCAGAACGGCAGTGCCTGCAGCAGGGTGCGTCGGCGTTCCGGCGTGACTTCCAACTCCCTTGCCGCTGCCCAGGGGAGAGTGGCTAGCGCCCGGACGCGAAGTTCCGGAGCGGGGACGTCCGCGGTCCAGTTACGCGCCGCTCTCGGCAGGTCGAAGCCGACCCCGGGAGCCGGCCGCCAGATCGGCTCCCCGTCGGTGGCGACCGTCAGCCGACCCGGGCCCCAGGAGCCCTCGACGAGCTCGATCGCCTCCGCATCCTCCAGCAGCGCCGTCGGGGTGCCGTCGGCAGCCGGAGCAGGAAAGCCGACGGCCGCGAGCGCCTGGCCGCCGGGCGCACCGGAACCGACAGCGAGCAGGTGCTGCCAGAGCGGCTCGGCCACGGCGACCACCGGCCGGCCCGGCAGCGCGCAGAGCACCCAACCCGCTCCGTCCCCCGCGGCGGCGAAGTGCTGCACGAGACCCGGACCGTCCTGGTAGACCGCGCCAGCCGGTTCGCCGAGCACCGCGCTCCCTCCCAGACCGTCGTACGCGCGACGGAACGCCACCTCACGGCCTGGAGCATCCTGGCCGACGCGGTACCGGGGCTCGGTCTTGTCGCCAGCGGTGAGCTTGTCGACCAGGTCGTGAAGGGTGCGGGAGGGGGCGCCGCTCGCGGCCAGGCCCAAGGCGAGAAGCCGCTGGACCTCCGCCCTCGGCAGCCAGTGCGTCCCGTCGGACTCGCGCAGCGGTACCGCGACGGTGAACGGGTTCACCTGCCCGGGCTTGCCGTTGGGCGCGGCCACGACGTGCGGGAGATTCCCCGCGGCCTGCGGCGGCACGTCGATGAACACGATGCCCTGCCCGGGGCCGCCGTGCTCGATCCACTCGATCGAGACGTTGCGCGGCGCGGGAGTGATCCGCTCCCGGAGGAGCTTGCGCATCCGGTCCAGGTCCACGGACGACCGGTCGAACGGCAGCAGCCGGTCGAGGATCTCCTGCCCGGTCTCCAGCCGGGTGCCGATGCCGAGGACGATGACTCCTCCTTCGGTGGAGTTGGCGAAGGCGGCGACGTCCTTGGCCAACTCCTCCACCGCCGAGGGGTTCTTCAGCTCGTACGGGGCGCCCTTGGCGTCCAGCCAGCGGCATTCCAGGAGGTCAAGGAGGGCCGAAGGGTTGTCGGCGTACAGGGCGGTTCGGGCCTGTTCGAGTCCGGTCTCTGGCACCGGACTAGTATCCCGTGCGTGTTGGCGAGGTCTGCCGAAATCCGACTTAGCGCCCGGTAGGTTCGCGGTACCTGATGCCGTGTGAGCACGGGAGATCCGGGAACGTCGCACGTATCGGGCTCCGGGCCGGAGCGTGGGAGCGAAGCGGTTCCATAGCCCAGCGAAAGCTGCGATGTTGCCGCACCGGTGACGTGCGGAGGGCGCCTGGCGCGTCCGGGGCCAGCAGGAAGCCGGGACGCGTGCTGCGATGGAGCTGCACCGGTGAGGCGTGGAAGCACCGGGATGCGCTGGGGCTGAACCGGCATCGTCCCGTTGCTGCGATGGTGCCGCACTAGGACGGTGCGGAGCGACAACCCGCTCGGGCAGATCCCGATCGTCCACATCCGGCTGCAATGGTGCCGCACGGGTGAAGTGCGGAGAAATCCGTCTTCGGTTACCCGTGCGCGGCCACTGCCCGATAGCTGTGATGGTGCCGGACTGGCGAGGGCGGAGGGAACCTGGCGAGGAGGCGGCCTTCGTCGACTACATGACGCTGCGATGGTGCCGCACCGGGATGGTGCGGAGCGGGGGCAGTATAGCCTGCTGCTGGGTCCTCCGGGAACGGCGCTGCGATAGTGCCGCACTGGGATGGTTCGGAGCGAGCCGGTGCACGGAGACGTTGGTCGGGCCGACGGCGGTGCTGCGATGGTGCCGCACCGGGACGGTGCGGAGCGACCTGCTCAGCGGGTCGGCGGCCACCGCTGGAGTCGAGCTGTGATCGTGCCGCACCCGGATGGTGCGGAGCGATTCGGCGGGGATATCGGTGTCGGTGGCGACGCCTTCCTGGCTGCGATGGTGCCGCACCGGGACGGTGCGGAGCGACCGGATGCGCTGCACCGGAAGGGACGTCTCGTACTGGCTGTGATGGTGCCGCATCACGATGGTGCGGGGCAACGACGATGGCGGAGATCAAGACGGCGATCGACCAGTGCCTACGATGGTGCCGCACCGACGTGGCGCGGAGGCGCGCTACGCCGCGCCTTGGGGTCGATCGCGTCCAGCGTGCTGCGATGGTGCCGCACCGACATGGCGCGGAGGCACAGCGCTGCTGAAGGATCAGCCGCTCCTGCCCTACCTGCTGCGATGGTGCCGCACCAGGACGGTGCGGAGGGACGCGCTGTGCCGGGCTGCCGGCGTCGTCGGTGCCCTTGCTGTGATGGTGCCGCACCGGGATGGTACGGAAAGACGATGACGACGAGTTCGACACGCATGTGGCCGCCGAGCTGCGATGGTGCCGCACCGGCGAGATGCGGAGGAGCCAGGTTCCGGGCGGCGAGATTGAGTCCGATGTCGTGGCTGCGATGGTGCCGCACCGGTGAGGTGCGGAGGTGTCAGGACGGGCAGTGGTGGGGCATGGTCAAGACCAAGCTGCAATGGAGCCCCACTGGGGAGGTGCGGAGACGCCAGGCGGTTGTACTCGCCGGACTCCTTACCGTCGAAGCTGGGATGGGGCCGCACTGGCATGGTGCGGAGCGACCTGCGGTCGGAGGCACCAGCACCTGCTTGTCTGAGTGACTGCGATGGTGCCGCACCGGAATGGTGCGGAGCGACAGGTCTGGCCGTGCTGCTGCGTCTCTACATCGTCCCGCTGCGATAGTGCCGCACCAGCATGGTGCGGAGCGAGGCAGTGCGATGGTGAACGTCTACGCGATGCTGCGATGGTGCCGCACCGGTGAGGCCGGACACTCCGCGCCATCCGTCGTTCTGGTCGTGGACGACCCCGTCGCTGCGATGTAGCCGCACTCGTGACGTGCGGAGGCGCCCGGATTGGGCGTCGCCTCTGGGGGAGGACGGTGAAGCTGCGATGGTGCCGCATCGGAAGGGCGCGGAGCGACAGCCACGCGGCCCGGGACTTCGGGTCGTACGCGACGGCGCTTCGATGGTGCCGCACCAGGATGGTGCGGAGCGACCGCCCATCTGCCGGATCGCGCCGCCGACCATCTGTGAGCTGCGATGGTGCCGCACCGGGATAGTGCGGAGTGACTCCACTTCAGGATCAGGCAGACCGCCCAGGCCGCATCGCTGCGATGGTGCCGCACCGAGACGGCGCGGAGCGACGGCGCTAGGTGGCGCCGGCCTCTTCGTCGCGCTGGTAGTTGCGGATGGTGCCGCACCGGCCGGGTACAGAGCGACACCTGACGCACAGACAATCGATCACGGGCTTTCCGCGCTGTGATCGGTGTCGCACCGGGATAGTGCGGAGCGACCTGCTCAGCGGGTCGGCGGCCACCGCTGGAGTCGAGCTGTGATCGTGCCGCACCCGGATGGTGTGGAGCGAGCGCCGCCGGTGATTGCTGAGCGCCTGGGCGGCGAGGCAGCGATGGTGCCGCAACTGGAGGGTGCGGAGCGCCCGCGGGCCTGGGGTACCTGCTAGTCCTGGCCGCGCAGCTGCGATGGTGCCGCACTGGGATGGTGCGGAGCGACCTGCGGTCGGAGGCAGCAGCACCTTCTTGTCTCTGTGGCTGCGATGGTGCCGCACCGGGACGGTGCGGAGCGACCGGTGATGAGGTGCTGGGAGCGGCCGGTGTCGAAATTGCTGTGATGGTGCCGCACCGAGAGGGTGCGGAGCGACGCCGGCCGCAGATGTACGCGGCGACGTCGAGCGCGACGCTGCGATGGTGCCACACCCGAACGGTGCGGAGTAATGCGAGCGCTTCCAGCTCGTCCCGGGCCTGGGCGGTGCTGCGATGGTGCCGCACCGGGACGGTGCCGAGCGAGGAGGAGGTCACCTCGCGGCTCCCCACCGAGCCGGAGCTGTGATGGTGCCGCACCGGGACGGTGCGGAGCGACGAGGACCCGCAGCTCCACGTGCACGTGGCGATCTGGCTGCGATGGTGCCGCACCGACGTGGCGCGGAGGCACAGCACTGCTGAACGATCAGCCGCTCCTGCCCTACCTGCTGCGATGGTGCCGCACCGGGACGGTGCGGAGCGACCCAGACCTCCGCCTGAATCCGGGCCTTGGCCTCGTGGCTGCGATGGTGCCGCGCCGGTGGGGCGCGGAGGAACGCGGTGGTCTGGCTTGTCACCGAGGCGCCGGACGAGCTGCGATGGTGCCCCACCGGGACGGTGCGGAGCGACTGGCGACTCAGTTCCACGGCTGGCCGCTGCACTGGGCGCTGCGATGGTGCCGCACCGGGATGGTGCGGAGCGCACGGTACGCGGGGCGGGCTGGTAGAGGCGGCTCTTGCTGCTGCGATGGTGCCGCACCGGCGAGGTGCGGAGGAACGGTGCCGTCCTGGCGGTCTGCGGGTTCCAGCACTGGATGCTGCGATCGTGCCGCACTGGCGAGGTGCGGAGACGCCCCCAACAGGCGTTTTGCACCGGGCTGGAGCAGTCGCTGTGATGGAGCCGCGCCGGTCAGGCGCGGAGGGACCGCCTGCTGGGAGATCGATCAGCAGATCTTGGTGCCTCACCGGCGTGGTGCGGAGCGGCGATCTGCTCGACCTCGCCCGCCTCGTCGTCGATGAAGCTTCGATGGTGCCGAACCGGGATGGTGCGGAGAGACGATCGGGGGGCAGGGTAGCGGCCGTGCCGATGGCGATGCGGCGATGGTGCCGCACCGGAATGGTGCGGAGCGACGGGGGCGTGCTCCCAGGTCCCGGTCTGCTTGTTCTTGCTGCGACGGTGCCGCACCGGGACGATGCGGAGCGACCCGGCTATCTGGACGACGAGGGCGGCTGGACGGCGCTGCGATGGTGCCGCACCAGGACGGCGCGGAGCGACAGACCGGCAAGGAGGACCGCCACCCGTCCTTCTGGGTGCTGCGACGGTGCCACACCGGAACGGTGCGAAGTACTGCGAGCGCTTCCAGCTCGTCCCGGGCCTGGGTGGTGCTTCGATGGAGCCGCACCGGAATGGTGCGGAGGACCGCCGGCTCGGGCGGCGCGACCGTGGTGACGAACTGCCTGCTGCAATGGTGCCGCACCGGGACGGTGCGGAGCGACGACAGGGAGACCGGGACGGCAGAGAACACGAACAGGCTGCGATGATGCCGGGCGACGCGCCTGTGGCCGGGCCACCAGGTGCACGGCGAACGGGCTGCGATGGTGCCGCACCGGGACGGTGCGGAGCGGCTACCCAGGTCCGGTAAGCCGCGACCTCGCGGTCGTGGCTGCGATGGTGCCGCACCGGGACGATGCAGAGCGACACGGGCCGCTCGCCGTGGGGACGTTGCCGACTGTTGCGATGGTGCCGCGCCGGTGGGGCACGGAGGAACGCGGTGGTCTGGCTGGTCACCGATGCGCCGGACGAGCTTCGATGGTGCCGCACTGGTCAGGTGCGGAGGACCTCCGGCTCGGGCGGAGCGACCGTGGTGACGAACTGGCGGCTGCGATGGTGCCGCACCGGGACGGTGCGGAGCGAGCTGGGGCGCAGCGACGGCGACCCGCTGACCCACCCGCTGCGATGGTGCCGCACCGGGACGATGCGAAGCGACCCGCCGGCCCACCGCGGCCGCATCACCGGCAGCAAGCTGTGATGGTGCCGCACCGGGACGGTGCGGAGCGACCTGGCGGGAGGACTGCCCGGCCTGCGTGGACCACATGCTGCGATGGTGCCGCACCGGGACGATGCGGAGCTACTACTGGCTCCGGGGCCATCTCGGACTCGGGCCACGGGCTGCGATGGTGCCGCACGGGGATGGTGCGGAGCGACCGCCGTTCAAGGCTGAGTCGCTCGACCGCGAGATGCGGCTGCGATGGTGCCGCACCGAGATGGTGCGGGGGGACGCCGGGCGCGGTGCCGAGTTCGGTCTTCTTGACCATGCTGCGACGGTGCCGCACCCGGAGTGGTGCGGAGGGGCCTACCTCGACCGGGCGGCCAGCGCGATCCTCGACACACTGTGATGGTGCCGCACCGGCGAGGTACGAAGCCACGGGACTTCGTGCAGACCGCAGGGGAGGACCTGGGGCTGCGATGGTGTCGTACCGGGATCGGTGCGGAGGAAGGACGTACGGCGCGTTCGCGACGTGGCTGGACGAGGTGCTTCGATGGTGCGGAGCGACGCGGCGCGAAGATCAGCACCGTGTCCTCGCACGCGATGCTGCGATGGTGCCGCACCGGGACGGTGCGGAGCGACCGGGCCGCAGATGTACGCGGCGACGTCGAACGCGATGCTGTGATGGTGCCGCACCGGGACGGTGCGGAGCGACCGGGCATCCCCGGCGACGTCGCCCAAGTGCCCGAGGTGCTGCGATGGTGCCGCACCGGGACGGTGCGGAGCGACCGGCATGGGCAAGGTGCAGCTGCTCATTGAGGAGTGGCTGCGATGGTGCCGCACCGGGACGGTGCGGAGCGACGATGGACCACACCGAGACCGCGTTCGCCGAGTTCTCGCTGCGATGGTGCCGCACCGGGACGGTGCGGAGCGACCTGGACCGCCAGGACCTCACCACCCTGGTGAACATGCTGCGATGGTGCCGCACCGGGACGGTGCGGAGCGACGAGCTGCCAGCGGACCTTCTCCTGCTCAGTGACGGTGCTGCGATGGTGCCGCACCGGGACGATGCGGAGCGACTCGCCGGGGTCGAGCTTGATGAGCGGAACGATGAGGCTGCGATGGTGCCGCACCGGGACGGTGCGGAGCGACATCCGAGCGTCCGTCACCTTGCGTGCCTCGTCAATGGCTGCGATGGTGCCGCACCGGGACGGTGCGGAGCGGCGCCCGCTGCGGCCGCTGGTCGACCCGGACGGGCAGATGCTGCGATGGTGCCGCACCGGGACGGTGCGGAGCGACGGGACGTACTGGTCGAGGTCACCGTCGTCGCGCAGAATGCTGCGATGGTGCCGCACCGGGACGGTGCGGAGCGACGGCGTCTGAGCTGCTGGCTTGATGGTCCGACGAGTCGGCTGCCGCGTCCGCCTGGGTATCTTTTAGGGCGATTCGGACTTGTTGCTTCGGTGCGGTGAGGTGTTTCCGTGTCTGCTTGTGGTTCCGAAGTCGTGTCCGGCCGGGATGCCGTTCTCTGTGTTGGCGCTGTGGAGTTGTCAAGGATCGGGGGTTGGTGGGGTGGCCGGGGGTGGGGTTCAGGGCCAGAGGTAGCGGCTTGCGGCGAGGGGGCCGTTGGACTGCTTGAGGCCGGTTCGGGGTGCAGTGTAGAGGGCGGTGACGCCGAGGTCGGTGAGCATCGCCGTGGTCGGGCTCGTGCCGGGGTCGGTGGCGCGGACGGCGGGGTGTTCGAGGAGGACGGTGACCGCGGTGGAGGTGAGCGGTGGTGTCCAGGCGGGCCATCGTAGGGCGCCGCGGTTGTTGGTGGTGTCCCAGCTGGTGGCGGCCTGGGCGCGGCCGGTGGCGGTCAGGCGGAAGGTGCCGAGGGCGTGGAGGGCGAGCCAGGTGGGGCCCGGCGCTCCGCGCTGGTAGGGCCTGCCTTCGGAGTTGGTATGGGCGTCGCCGAGGGAGCGGTGGTCGAAGTTGGCGGAGGCGTAGTCGGGGACGCGGCGCCACCCGTCCAGGGCCGAGCGGATCTGCCGCGGGTCGTTGTGGCAGCCGAGGACGGCTTTCTGCATCAAGCCGGTGATGGTCATCTGGCCGGCGGCGGCGATCAGCGGCGTGACGGGGGTGCGCCGCACCGTGGTGGGCCTTGAACCCTCGGTGGGCTCCGGGTCGTTCTTGCCGGTCTTGGGCTTGACGTCCTCGAAACACATGACGTTGGTCAGGGCGGCGAACCAGCGAGCCTGGCGGTCGCCCGTCTCGCGTTCGGCCTGGGCGAGTTCGCGCAGCGTGTGGTGCGCGGTGTCGACTCGAAGGCGCAGGGCTTCGTTGGGGGCGGTGGTGTCCTCGCGGGTTCGGGTCAGGAGCCCGGGGACGTGCGGGAAGGAGTCCCAGCCTTCATCCTTCGTGCCGGCCGTATCGGTGTCCTCGTCGTCTCCGTCCTCGGTCTCGGCTGTGTCGTCCAGCTGCCCGGCCGTGGGGGCGGGTTTGGGCGGGAGGTGGGTGGCGAGGAGGTCGGTGAGGGTGTCGAGGGTGAGGGGTTGGGTGGTGGTGAGGACGGCGGGGCCGGCCGGGCCGTTCCAGTGGAGGCGGGGCTTGGCGGTCAGGGCGGTGGTGGTGAGTTCGAGGATGCCGAGGGCGGTGAGGAAGCCGAGCGGGTCGTCGGCGTGCAGGGCAGGGAGTTCGAGTTGGTGCACGGTCAGTTGCCTTCTTCGGAGCAGGCGATGTCGGCGAGGCGCAGGATGGATTCCAGGAGGGCCAGGCCCCAGAAGCCGTAGCGCTGGTTGAGTGCGTCGAAGCGGTCGGGGCCGTTCCAGTCGGTGCCGATCACCGCGCTGGAGACGGTGACCGTGGTGTCGTCAGGCATGGTGCACTCGACGAGGACGGGCTCGGGGTCGGCGACCGCGGGCAGCATCGGGCGGGCGTAGCCGTGGTGCGCGGCGACGAGGTGGATGACGAGGTCGTGATCGAGCCCTTGGGCGGCGGCGGGGCCGGTGGCGAGCCAGGTCTGGACGGCTGCGGCGCTGAGGGCTTCGTGGCGCAGATCCTTGGACCAGTTGGCCAGGCGGGCTGCGCGCCTGCGGGCGACGCGGTCGGCGGGGTCCATGCCGGACTTGGCAAGGGGTTCGGGCAGGGACTCGGCGAGCAGGCGGTCACCCGAGCAGAGCATGCACAGGAACCGCGGGTGGTGTTTCCCGCAGTCGTGGGCCCGGGCCGCCAGCACGACGGCGTCGACCAGGTCGTCGGGCAGTCCGACGGCCCGAGCGAAGTCGCGGGTGCGTTCGCCGACCGTCTGGTGGTGGTGCTTGAGGGTGACGGTGCGGGTGAGGCTGCTGCTGTCCGGATCCTCGTCGTCCACGGAAATCCGGTAGCGGCCGGCGTCGGCGAGCCGCGGCGGGAGGAGGACGATCCGACCCGAGCGACCATGGTCGATCAGCACCACCCCGGCCGCAGCCGACCGTCCGGTGCGCCACTCGGCGACCTCCAACAGGCTCTCCAAGCGCCGGCGCAGCGCCGGGGTGTGCCGGGCGGAGCCATCGGGTGCGGTGTCGGTGGGCAAGTTGGCGAGCAGGCTGGTGATCGCGGCGCGGATGGCGGCGGTCGCGCTCACGGCGCCCGGGTCGTCGGGATCGGTGGTCAGGTCGGTGATGGCCTGTTTGACGATCGGGGCGAACTGCTCGGGGGTGGCGCCGGTGGTGCTGGCCAGGACGGATGGGTCCAGACGTAGCGGGGTGCGGGTGTGGTCGGTGGGGTGGTCGCCGAGGTCGGGGACGGGGGTGTCGGGGCCTGCGGTCCAGCCGTAGGCGTCGTGGCCGCCGGCGGTGGTGGGCACGACGAGGGTGGTGCCGGGTTTCAGATCTCCGGCCACGCGTGGGGCGGTCCAGGAGCCGTCTGCCTCGCGTTGGAGGACGGTGGTGCGCAGGCGGGTGGGTGGGTTGCGGGGTTCGGGTGTGGTGTCGGCGTCGGGGCCTTCGAGGTCGCTGGTGTCGGGGGTGCGGCGTGGTTCGGTGAGGAAGCGGCGCACCGCAGCGAGGGGCAGGGAGAGGGTTTCGGCGGTGTGGACGGGGGTGGTGCGGAGGTGGTCGGCGAGGGCCTCGGGGTCGGTGGTGTCGGTGGGCAGGTCGGCGCGCCAGAGGAGTTGGACTTCGGGCTGGCCGGTGTCGAGGCCGTGGAGGAAGGGGGCGGGGGATTCGTCGGGGACGGGGATGGGGCTGGTGCGGGCGAAGGCGTCTACGCGTACCTGGTGAACAGGTGGGATGTGTTCGCCGGTGCGGGTGAGCGGTGCGGTGTCGGTGTCGTCGAGGAGGCCGGGCAGGGTGGCGGGGTTGAGGACCAGGCCGTCGAGGAGGTGGGGGGTCAGTTCGGCGGGGTCCTGGGTGTCGTGAGTGGGGGCGTGTTGGGTGAGCCACTGCCAGGTGTGGGCTGCGGCCGGGCCGTAGACGGGGATGCGGTCGGGGTCCTCGGGAGTATGGGTGCGTACGAGGATCGCGGGCACGGGGCCGAGTTCGCCGCGGCGGTCGAGGCGTCCGAGGCGCTGCAGGGCGGAGGCCCAGTCGCCGCATTCGCTGACCATCGCTCCGAAGGTGCAGTCGATCCCCACTTCGAGGGTCTGGGTGCTGATCACGACGAGGGGGCGCTCGCGGTCGGGGTCGATGCCGGTGAGGAGTTCGGCCAGCGGGCCGGTGACGAGCAGGTCGCGCTCCGCGGAGCGGCAGCGGCCGGTCAGCAGCAGCACGTCCACGTCGGTGCGCCGGGCGAGCGCTTCGTGGGCGGCGCGGGCGTGGGTGATGGTGTTGGCGATCACCGCGACCGCGGGGAGCTGAAGGAGGGGAAGGACGGCGTCCAGGCCGGTGTCGGCGGCAAGGGCGAACGCCTCGGCGGGCTTCGTCGACCAGCCGCTGGCGTCCAGCAACGTCACGTGGCGCTCGGCCGCGATCCGCCGCCCGGCGATCGGATGGACACGGTCGGCATTACCGACCCCCAGGCGGGGCCGCCCTCCGGTGGCGCTGGTCGCCGACAGGCTCACCACCCGAAGCGCCCGTGCCGCCAACTCCCCGCGCGCCGCCGCCTGCTGGTAGAGCGCGGTGTCGGCGGCAGTCGCCAGCAGGGCCTTCGACAGGTGGGCCTCGTCCAGAGCGAGCAGGGCGTCGCACCCGGTCAGGGCGGCGTCGATCGGAGCCCGCTGCGGTGAGGTGTGGTAGCCACGGAACAGCAGGCGGCTGCCGTACTGGTCCACGGTCGACGTCACCACCAACGGCTGCGCCGGACTGCGCACCCAGTTCGACACCCACCTGGTGCCGCCGCGCATCCGCACCACCTCCAGCGGCGACGCTCCGCCACCGAGGTCGCGCAGCGCGGCGGCGACCTTCGCCCGCACCGAGCCGGCCGGCGCCCCGGCGAGGGCCGCGGCCAGCTCGACGGAGTGCTGGTGTGCCTGGTCGACTACCAGGCGCCGGTCGACGCAGAAGAACAGCCGTAGCGGCACCGTCCGGTGCTCCCGGCCCGGCCCGCGGGCGTGTTCCCAAGCGAGGAGAAAGATCCAGATGTCGATGAACGTCGTCTTGCCCAGCGCGGTGGGCACGTCGAGGTCGGGCCAGTTCGCGCCGTCGGCCACGGCGCTCAGGTAGGCGCTCTGCCAGGGGAACGGTGCCCAGCCCTCGCACCGGGCGCACACCGCGGTCCGTGTCCCGTCCGGGCAGTGGGTGTGGTGGTGGACCTCCCGGAAGAAGTCGGCGAACTCAGCCACCTCGATCGCCGCAGACCGCTCGGTGCCGGTCACTGGTCGTCCTCCTGGAAGTCGGGCTCCGGCCGGCACAGGCCCAGGCCGAAGTTCTTCTTGCTGCCCAGCACCACCGGCCCCGTGACCGGGACCGGGAAGGCCAGGCGCACATGGCAGCTCGGCAGCGGCCGCTCCCTGTCCTTGCGTCGCACCGGGAAGCCGCCCGCGTGGCGCGCGCCGGGGACCATGGCGTGGTGCGGGCTCACCCGCACCCGCTCCGGTTCGGGCAGCCCGGCCGCCACGCAGCTGGCGGTGACCGAGTCCGCCCAGTACGGGTCACCGTTCTTGGGGAAGCGATCGAGGACCATCGGCAGCACCGTGGCCCACACCGTCGAAGGCTCCTGCCAGGCCCACGGCTGAACGGTCAGCGGCCACGAGTCTTGGTCCGCGGGACCGACCCGCTCCAGGTCCAGCGGCTGCCCGTCAGCCAGGCGGATGCGGCGCAGCCCACCGTCGTGGTGGAGCAGCGCGGCGAGCAGTGCCCTGCGGTCCCGCTTGGGCATCTCGCGGGGCAGGGCGATGCCCAGGCCGCGCAGCATCCCGTCTGCGTGGCGGTGGCCGGCGAACGGCAGCGCGAGGTAGGCGACCGGTCGCGGGTCGTCCGGGCTGTTCTTGTGGCCGTGGACCGTAGTCATCGCCTCGACGTCGTGGCCCATCGCCTCCAACGTGCCCATCACCATGCTCCGCAGCTGGCCGGTCAGCTCCAGCGTCCACCGCGGGTCCAGCGCCACCCCCGGGGCGAACGAGAACGTCAGCAGGTCACCGAACGGCCCATCCACGCCGGGCCTTTCGGGCCGGTCCGTGTGGTCGGGGTCGAGGTAGTGGTGGGTGAGCGACTGGCTCCAGGCCGGCCGCTGGTCCTCGAACGCCTCTTCCAGCCAGGCCAAGTACCCGCGGTAGGGGACGCGGATCGGTTGCGAGCCCTTCGGGTACTCGCCGGCGGATGCCGGCAGCCAGCGCTTTCGCCACTCATCGCCGTTGCCGGGCTCGTCGGGGCCGCACCAGGCGTCCAGCAGCCCTGTCCCGGTCGAACGACCGAAGTACGGCACCCGGCGGGCCAGTTCCTTCAGCACGGGGGCGAGTTCCTCCCCCGGCTCCGCGGCCCAGCTGAACACCATCCGCGAACCCGACAGTGTCTTCTGCGCCCAGGTGCGGGGAACACCTCCTGCGGTGCGTCCGGGCAGCAAGGTGTGGGTCGCCTTCGCCGGGTTCACGATGTTGGTCACCACCCATGCCGCGCGCGGGTGTTCCGCCTCAAGGGGCTTGGCCGGGACCGTGACCACCGGTGGCTCCTGCGCCTCCAGCCACGTCAGCGCCGTACGGTGCGCGGCGTCCTCGAGGTCGGCGTGCGCGACCAGCGCGCAGAACAGGCGGGCGGGGTGGGGCGGCCACTCCGCGCGCTCACCGTCCATGCCGGTTGCCTGGTAGAGCGGCTCCAGCAGCTCCACCGAGATGTGGAAAGGCATGACGCTCTACTCGCCTTCCGCCTCGCCGATGCCCTCCAAGCGGAAGGAGCGCTCGATCGCCTCCTGCACCTGCGCGTTCGGCCACAGCAGCACCGGCTCCGTCGACCACTTAAGGCCCGCCTCCTCCGCCCGCGAGCGCGCGAACTCGAACAACTCCAGGGCCTGCGCCGCCGTCTCCAGCTCCAGCGGCTCCGTCACCGCCACACCCTCGCGCCCGCGGCCGACCCACTCGATCCGCTCCGACACCAGCAGCAGGTCGCAGCCCGACCGCAGCCGCACCGCCGGCGCCGCGAACGCCAGTCGGTCCCCCAACAGCGCCAGTGCCGCCAACAGCGCCCTCGCCGCCCGCACGTACTCCTTCGACGCGTCGCCGAAGCGCAGCGCCCTCAGACCGGCCAAGGCCAGTGACGCGTTCCGCTCGATCGCTTGCACCGTCACCCCGCCCATCCCAGCGACCGGCGGAATCATGCCGTGCCCGACCGCCGACGCCTTGAGCGTCTTCCCCTTGCCCTTCTTCCCCGTGCCGTCGACCGGCCTCCACCCGTCGGCGGTCATCTCCACGTTGTCGCCCGGGAAGTTCCACATGTCGAAACGCCCCGCCGCCCTCACCCCGGACAACGGACGCAGTCCCACCATCTCCGAGGTGTAGGCACGCGGCACCTTCAACTGCACCCGGCGCTTGCGGTGCGAATCCCACAGCCCGTACACCAGGTCCGAGGGCGCCGACTCCAGGAAGGCCCGCACATCCCCGGTTCCCGTGTCGCGCAGCGCTCGCCCCACAACCGTGTCGTCGAACTTCGCTCCGGACTTGTCCAGCGCGTCCCGGAAGTAGGCGTCACGGGAACGGTGCGGGGCGTCCAGGTTCGTCATCCGGAGCTCGCGGCCCTCCGCGCTCACGTGCAGGGCCAGATGCGGCAGGAACACATCGGCCTGGTCGACCGCCTCCAACAGAGCAGTCTCACACCGGTTCGCCTGCGACTGCCGCTGGTCCAGCAGCACCACCCCCGCAGACTCCTGCCCGACCCACCGGTCCTCGAACAACTGTCCCGGCCCGTCGACCTCCTTCTCCTTGCCCGTCGCCAGATCTCGGACGGTCCGGGTGACCTTCACGGTCGGTGGCGACACCGGCGCTCCCGCACCCGCCACAGGCTCATACCGGGCCGTCACCCGGATCGCACCGTCCACCGCAAGCCCGCCCGCCGCCTCGGCCAGCCGCTCGTACAACGCCTCCATGGAACCCTCCTTGTGCAGGAATCTCTCGGACAGTTCGCATCGAAGCAGCCCCCACCGACAGCCCTCACTCGTTTGGGTGATGATTTATCAGAAAGCCTTGAGGCAAGGTGAGTTGAGATACAATCGCTCGCTCTCCGCGTCGGTGGGCGTGCTGGCGTGCCGTTGGCGCTCCAAGTCAGTCCCGTGCAGGTCGGGATGGTGTGCAGAGCGATGAGACGGCTCTCGTTGATTCTCGGTTTTCCCCTCCGGGGCGAGAAGGGCGCAGAAGCGCCTTGACCTGGTCCTTCCAGAGGTCCAAGTCTCGGTTGAGACACCTTAAGGTCATCGGCGAGGCGGAAGCGGTGGGGGGGGGGCCGGGGGGGCAACCACGGGGACCCACCCCCCCCCCGGGGCCCCCGCGGGGGGGGGGCCCGACCCGGGGAGGGGGGGGCCCCC
>NZ_JBHTRF010000080.1:0-6788 GCF_042796115.1 Kitasatospora sp. NPDC056446
CTCAAGCGCGCCCGACACCGCGACTGGCCACCACCCGAACCGACAACAGTCACGATCGCCGAACCAGGAGCGACCTAAAGTCACCGGCATTGGGCCTAGGCCCGCGTCGAGGCCTGAGGGGCGGCCGCCGCGACCGTGTCCGGCCCGGGCGCCGGGCTCCTGTCCCGTACGCCGACCTTGCGCGCGGGCGCGCCGGCCCAGATCTCCCCGGGCCCGGTCGAGCGGGTGAGGACGGCGTTGGCGCCGACGACGGTGCCCGCGCCGACCGTCAGCACGCCGTCCTTGCACACCACCTTGGCGCCCGCGCACAGCACCGCGCCGTCCTCGACCACCACCCGCCGCATCGCGCTCCGCTCCTGCGGCACCCACGGGTCGGCCCGGCCGATGGTGACGCCGTTGTAGAGCGTCACGTCGGAGCCGAGCGTGGTGTACGGGTGCAGCACGGTGCCGAAGCCGCGGTGGAAGACGGTGAGCCCGGGCCCGATCTCGCAGGCGGCGGGCACCTCCATCCCGTAGAACGCGAGCGCCTCCTGGACCAGGCGGCCCAGGAGGCGGTGGCGGCGGCGGTAGATCAGCGCGGTGACGAGTGACATCCGCACATTGTCTCGGCGCCGTCACCCGAAGTCACCGATCACTTGATGTCGGGCACCGCGGTGTCGTTCTTGAAGGCGTCGAAGAGCTGCTTGGACTTGGTGGCGTCCCACAGCACCGCGGACTCGCCGGTCTTGGTCCGGTAGTCCGGGTTGCCGATCGGCACGGTCAGGGACTTGCCGCTGCCGCCGTTGACGTCCTTCATGGCGAGGAAGAGCGAGCCGAGGTCGGTCAGCCCGCAGTCGTCGTCCACGATCAGGGTGCCGAGCGCCGAGTCGACCAGCGGGTAGAAGGTGAACGGGTCGAGCAGGTTGCCGGGGGAGGCGGCCTGGTGGGCGAGGGCGCCGAGGAACTTCTGCTGGTTGCGCATCCGGCCGAGGTCCTGGTCGGCCATCTGGTGGCGCTGGCGAACGAAGGCGAGGGCCTGCTTGCCGGTGAGGGTCTGGTCGCCGGCCTTGAGGTCCAGGCCGGAGTCCTTGTCCTTGACGTCCTGGTCGATCTTCATCTCGACGCCGCCGATCGAGTCGACGATGCCGACGAAGCCGGCGAAGCCGATCTCGGCGTAGTGGTCGATGCGGATGCCGGTGTTCTGCTCGACGGTCTGGACGAGCAGGCGCCCGCCGCCGGAGCCGAAGGCCGAGTTGATCTTCGCGGTGGTGCCCTTGACCGGCTTGCCGTTGCTGCCCGGGTGCTCGGGGATCGGCACCCAGGAGTCGCGCGGGATGCTCATCAGGGTGTTCCCGTTGTCCCCGACGTGCAGGACCATCATCGAGTCGCTGCGCTTGCCCTCGGTGTCGTGCCCGGTGTGCAGGTCGTCCTGCTCGGAGTCGGTGAGGCCCTGGCGGCTGTCGGAGCCGACGATCAGCCAGTTGGTGCCCTTGCCCGCGGCGGGGCGGCCGGGGTAGTCGGCGAGCACGTTCTCGTGGTTGAGCTTGGAGTCCGCCCAGAACCAGGTGGACACGGAGGTCACCATGACGGCGATCAGCAGGCCGAAGACCGACCACTTGACGATCCTGCGCCGCGGCCAGCGCCCGGATCGCGCACCGGCCGGCCGGGTACCGCCGGGGCCGCTGCCCGGGCCACCGGGGCCACCCGGGCCGCCGGGACCACCGGGACCACCCGGGCCGCCGGGACCACCGGGACCACCCGGACGCCCGGGACCGGCCGGGCCGCCGGGCCGGGTGCCGGGTGCGCCGGCCCCCTGCTGGGGGACGCCGCCGAGCCGGGAGGGCCCGGGCGGCTGCTGCGGCTGTCGCGGCGCGGTCGTCCCCGGCCCGCGCGGGTTCAGCGAGGACGGCAGCGGCGGCTCGGCCGCCGAGCCGCCCCCGCCGGTGCCGCCGTACGGGTTCCCGCCGCCCCCCGGGCGGCCCTCCTGCCACGTGTTCATGCCGTCGAGGATGCCCGACCCCGGCCGGGCTGACTCCCCCCGGGGGGCCCGCCGGTGCTCTTGTAGCAGTTTTGATGCACGTGCCGGACCGTTCCGCCGTAACGTCCGGACACCCGGCGTTCCGGCTGCTGAAACGATTCTTGACCGGCTCGAACACCGCGTGTTTGCATTTCAGGCATGGATCAGCGTTGGGCACTCACGCGTCGGCGGCACGTCGACCTGCGGCGCGGTGTGGCCTGTTCGCTCTGTCGCGGCTGACGCGCGCCGTCGAGAACCGCACGTCCGAGGACGTAGCGACCCCCCGGTACCGGACCCCACCCCGGTAGCCCCCACCGCAGCGCCTTCCCCGCTGCGCAGCGCCGCCCCGCTCCCAGCCAGAGGTGAACCCATGGCCGTCGTCCTGTCCGTTTCCGGCTCCCCGTCCGCCACCTCCCGCACCACCCGCCTGCTGCGCCACGTCGACGCGCGGCTGGCGGACCGCGGGCACCACGTCGTCCCCTTCGAGGCCCGCAGCCTGCCCGCGCACGCGCTGCTGTCGGGCGACTTCGACCACCCCGAGATCGTCGCCGTCACCGAGCTGTTCGCCCGTGCCGACGGCGTCGTCATCGGCACCCCCGTCTACAAGGCCGCCTACTCGGGCCTGCTGAAGGCCCTGCTGGACGTGCTCCCGCAGTACGCGCTCACCGGCAAGGCCGTCCTGCCGCTGGCCACCGGCGGCTCGCCGGCCCACGTCCTCGCGGTGGACTACGCGCTGCGCCCGGTGCTCAGCTCGATGGGCGCCGGCCACATCACCCAGGGCTGGTTCGTGCTCGACCGGCACGTCACCGCCCGGGAGGACGGGACGACCCTGCTGGAGCGCGAGACCGAGACCCTGCTGGCCCCGGTCGTCGACGGCTTCGCCACGGCCCTGGAGCGGCTGTCCCCGCCGGTGCTGACCACCTGCTGACCAGCCGCGCCGCCGTCGCCGCGGCCCGTACGGGGCCTCCCCGAGACGGGCCGCGGCGACCCCTAGGGGGAGGCGCCCCGCGCCCCGTAGAACCTTGGTTGAAGC
The DNA here is from genome assembly GCF_042796115.1 of Kitasatospora sp. NPDC056446. Lineage (NCBI taxonomy): Bacteria > Bacillati > Actinomycetota > Actinomycetes > Kitasatosporales > Streptomycetaceae > Kitasatospora > Kitasatospora sp. NPDC056446. The sequence goes on from NZ_JBHTRF010000080.1 coordinate 3,030, forward strand.
GCTTCATTCCGGCGGATGACGAGCCGTCCGCCGTCCACTCCTAACGTGGTTCACACATCCCCACCCGCCAGGAAGCGGCCCGATCGTGTCGGGTCCGGCAGCCCGGTCCACCGGGAGGGTGGGGCTGACTCCCGGTCGAGGACTACCGCCTGCACCATGTCGCGAGGCGGGCGGGCCCGCGAGGCTGGGGACCAACGGGTGAGCGCATCTTCCAATAGGAGACTCCAGTGACGACGGCAACAGCCGTGTACGACCCCCAGCTTCCCGGCGGAGCCTCCGCCGTCGCCGCTTCGGCCCGTCAGGTCACCAAGGCGTACGGCTCGGGCGAGACCAGGGTCACCGCGCTCGACGCGGTCGACGTCGACATCCAGCGCGGCCGGTTCACCGCGATCATGGGCCCGTCGGGCTCCGGCAAGTCCACCCTGATGCACTGCCTGGCCGGGCTCGACACCGTCAGCACCGGCCGGATCTGGATCGGCGACACCGAGATCACCGGCCTCAAGGACAAGCAGCTGACCCGGCTGCGCCGGGACAAGATCGGCTTCATCTTCCAGGCGTTCAACCTGCTGCCCACCCTGAACGCGCTGGAGAACATCACGCTCCCGATGGACATCGCGGGCCGCAAGCCCGACCAGGCCTGGCTCGACCAGGTGGTGGAGACCGTCGGCCTGGCCGGCCGGCTCAAGCACCGCCCGACCCAGCTCTCCGGCGGCCAGCAGCAGCGCGTCGCGGTGGCCCGGGCCCTGGCCGCCCGCCCCGAGATCATCTTCGGTGACGAGCCCACCGGGAACCTGGACTCCCGGGCCGGCGCCGAGGTGCTGACCTTCCTGCGCCGCTCGGTGGACGAACTGGGCCAGACCATGGTGATGGTCACCCACGACCCGGTCGCCGCGGGCTACGCGGACCGCGTCCTCTTCCTCGCCGACGGCGTGATCGTCGACGAGATGCACGCGCCCACCGCCGACTCCGTCCTCGAACGCATGCGCCGTTTCGACGGCAAGCGCACCAGCTGAGCGGGGACGACACGACCATGCTGCTCAAGACCTCACTGCGGAGCTTCTTCGCCCACAAGGGCCGGATGGCGCTCTCGCTCATCGCCGTCGTGCTGTCGGTGGCCTTCGTCTCCGGCACCCTGGTGTTCTCCAACACCGCCACCAGCACCTTCGACAAGCTCTTCGCCGCCACCGCCTCCGACATCTCGGTCCAGCCGCCCAAGCCGGCCGAGGACGAGGACCGGCAGTCCGGCGACAAGCCGTTGACCGTCCCGGCCGCGATCGCCGACCGGGTCGCCTCGGTGCCCGGCGTGAAGAAGGCCGTCGGCCAGGTCATGGTCCAGGACGCGGCCCTGGTCGACCCGGCCACCAGCAAGCTGGTCGGCCCGACCAGCGGCGCGCCCACCATGGTCGGCAACTGGACCGACACCCCGCGCAACGCGCTCACCATCACCTCCGGCCACGCGCCGCAGGGCGCGGGCGAGTTGGTGCTGGACGCCGACACCGCGAAGAAGGCCAAGCTCGGCCTCGGCAGCCGGATCCGGCTCGACAACGCCGCCGGCAAGCACGAGTTCACCATCGCGGGCATCGCGACCTTCACCACCACCAACCCGGGTGCGGCGCTGGCCTTCCTGGACACCGCGACCGCGCAGCAGGTGCTGCTCGGGGAGCAGGCGTTCACCTCCGTCGAGGCGTTCGGCGACGGCAGCCGCGGCGACGACCGGCTCAAGGCCGACGCCCTGGCCGCGATCGGCGGCGGCTACCAGGTCAAGACCGCCGCCGAGCAGAAGGCGGAGAACAGCAAGAGCGTCGGCAGCGGCCTCGACTTCATGAAGTACGCGATGCTCGGCTTCGCCGGGGTCTCGCTGGTCGTCGGCGGCTTCCTGATCATCAACACCTTCTCGATGCTGGTCGCCCAGCGCACCCGGGAGATCGGCCTGCTGCGCGCCGTCGGCGGCAGCCGCCGCCAGGTGAACGGCTCGGTGCTGGTCGAGGCGCTGATCCTGGGCGTGCTCGGCTCGACCCTCGGGATCGGGACCGGCCTGGGCATCGCGGTCGGCCTGGTCAAGCTCATGAACGCGCTCGGCATGGGCCTCAAGGCGAGCGACCTGCAGATCGGGCCCGACGTGTTCGCCGCCGGGTACGCGGTGGGCATCCTGATCACCGTCGTGGCGGCCTGGATCCCGGCCCGCCGGGCGAGCCGGATCTCGCCGATGGCCGCCCTGCGCGACCACGGGACCCCGGCCGAGGCCCGCGCCAACGTGGTCCGTACGGTCGTCGGCCTCCTGGTGACGGCGGGCGGCGCCGCCCTGCTGGTGCTCGGCGCACGGGCGGAGAAGGCGGCCACCGGCGGCCAGTACCTGGGGCTGGGCGTGCTGCTCACCCTGGTCGGCTTCGTGGTGCTCGGCCCGCTGCTGGCCACCGCGGTCATCCGGGTGCTCGGCGCGCTGCTGCCGGCCCTGTTCGGCCCGTCCGGCAGGCTCGCCCAGCGCAACGCGATGCGCAACCCGCGCCGCACCGGCGCCACCGCCGCCGCGCTGATGATCGGCCTGGCGCTGGTGATCGCCTCCTCGGTGTTCAGCTCCTCGGCGGTCACCTCGGCCAGCGCGCAGATCGACCGCTCGGTCGGCGTGGACTACATCATCGGCGGCCGTACCGCGATCACCCCGGAGATGGTCGACGCGGTCCGGAAGACCCCGGGCGTCGACCACGTCACCACCCAGAAGGAGTTCGACGCCAAGGTCCGGCTGTCGGACGGCCGGACCAAGCGGACCGGCGTGGCCGCCGTGCCGCCGGCCTTCTTCGGCACGGACTTCCGGTTCCCGGTCACCTCCGGCGCGGTCGACTCGATCGGGCGCGGCTCGCTGGGCATCGGCGAGGACTTCGCCAAGGAGCAGCAGCTCAAGGTCGGCGACAGCGTCACCGTCGACTACGGCAAGGGCCACACCCAGGTGCTGCCGGTCGGGGTCGTGTTCGCGAAGGGCTCGCTCTACGGGGACACCTCGTTCGTCGACGACGCCACCATGGCCAAGGCCGTACCGGCGGCCGACCAGCCCGCCGCCCGGACGTTCTTCGCCAAGGCCTCGGCCGGTGCCGACGTCGCCAGGACGCTGACCGCCCTGGAGGGCGCGCTCAAGGAGTACCCGCAGCTGACCATCAAGGACCAGGCGGGCTACAAGGAGCTCGTCCAGTCCCAGGTCAACACCCTGCTCTACCTCATCTACGGGCTGGTCGGCCTCTCCATCACCGTCGCGGTGCTCGGCGTGGTCAACACCCTGGCCCTCTCGGTGGTCGAGCGGACCCGGGAGATCGGCCTGCTGCGGGCGATCGGGATCTCCCGCCGCCAGCTGCGCCGGATGATCCGGCTGGAGTCCGTGGTGATCGCGGTGTTCGGCGCCGTCCTCGGCACCGGTCTCGGCCTGGCCTGGGGCGTCACCGTCCAGCGGGTCCTGCGGGACCAGGGCCTCGGGACGCTCTCCGTCCCGACCACCACGATCGCGGTCACCCTGGCCTCCTCGGTGGTGATCGGCCTGGTCGCCGCCCTGGTGCCGGCCTTCCGGGCCGGGCGGATGAACGTCCTCGCGGCCATCGCGACGGACTGAGGCATCGCCACGTACCGACCGGCGCGGCCGGGGCACGACGTACTGACCGGCGCCGGGGGGCGCCGGACAGCGGAACGGGGGCCGGGGGGCGGGGGGGCGGCAGCACCCCGCCCCCCGCGGGGGGGTTGCGCGCGCGCCCGTAGGCGCCCCGCCGGTCGATCTCG
>NZ_JBHTRF010000080.1:6798-40302 GCF_042796115.1 Kitasatospora sp. NPDC056446
GGGGCGGGGCCCCGCGGCCGTGCGGGGGGGGGGGGGGGGGGGCGGCGGGCGGGGGGGGGGGGGGGGGGGGGGCCCCCCCCCCCCCGCCCCCCGGCGGCGTTCCGGCCTCGGCGGCGTTCCGGCCCCGGCGGCGTTCCGGCCCCTCCGGCCCCCGCTCGGCCCCCGCAGGGCCGCCCCGGGGACGGCTGGGATGATCGTCCGATGTTCCCCTCGGCCGACCCGCCCCTGCCCAGTGCCGCGCCCCTGACCGGCGCGGCCGCCGCCCGCTGGCGCGCGGCCCGGACGGCCTGGCGGCTGGACAGCCGTTGGCTCGCGCTGGTCCCGGTCGCCTTCGCGGTCCTGGCCACCGTCGTGGAGCCCGACGCGGCCCGGTGCAACGCGCAGGGGATCTGCCGGGACACCTGGGGCTCCGCGCTGGCCGGCTGGTCGGTACTGGCCGAGGTGGTGCTGCTGGCCGCCGCGCCCCGGATCCGGGCGCTGGTCCCGCCCGTGGTCCTGCTCCTGCTCTGGTACCTCCCGGACGGCCTGGTCACCCCGCTCGCCCGCTGGTCGGCGGTGCTGGTCCACCTGCTGCTCACCGCCGTCCTGGTCGGCGCCGAGGCCGGCCGCCGGCGCGCCCGGCAGCAGTTGGACGAGCTGATGGCCCCGCCCGTCCCCTTCCCGTGGACGGCCGTCGGCGCCCCCTCGCCGGTCCTGCGCGACCGCCCGCCGGTGGCGCGCCGGGTCTTCGGCGCACTGCTGCTCCTGGCCGCCGCCGCCTTCCCGCTGTACGGGCTCTGGTCCCAGGCACGGGTGGACTCCGCCGCCGAGCGGGCGGTCCGGGTGACCGGCACGGCGGGGACGACCGACCGGGACGACGTGCTCACCGTGCACTTCCGGACGCCCGGCGACGGCCCCGAGCGCACCGCCGCCCTGGACATCCGGTGGCAGCGGCGGCCGCAGCCCGGCGAACCCGTCCCGCTGCTGGTGGACGGCGACTCGGTGCGCGCCCTCGGCGACGACTACGACCTCTCCGGGGCACTGTCCGCCGGCGGTCTGATCGCCCTGCCCGGCCTGCTGCTGCTCGGCTCCGCCGCCGTCCGCAGCGGCCGCCGGGACCGTCCGGCCTTCGAGGGCGCCGCCCCCGCGCTCGCGGTGCGGGTCCGCGCCGACGCCCACGGCGACCTGCTGGTCCTGCCACTGGACGGCCCGGCGGACGGGCCCGGGCTCTGGCGCCTGGTCGAGCACGGCCGCTACCGCTGGGCCCGCTACGGGACCCCGGACGGCGAGGGTCCGGCCTGGGTGTTCGAGGACCACTGGACCGAGGACATGGAGGCCGACTACCCCGACCGGCCGGTCCTCCGCGACACCGGCGTGGACGACGGCGCGGCCGACGAGGACGAGGACGGCGACGAGGACGACGACGAGACGCTCCTCGACCGCGCCACCCCCGCCGAGGCCGTCGCCTGGCTGGCGCGGGCCGGCCGCAGCGTGCCCGCCGTGCTGTACCAGGGGCCCGACGGCACCGACCACCAACTCCTGGTCCGCCCCGGCCTGTTGGACCACGACCCGCACTGGGTGGCGGCCGTGGTCGCCCCCGCCGCCCGGGCCCCGCGGCTGAGCCGGCGCCACGAGCGCTACCGCGAGCGCGAACTCGCCGTCGCCGTGCTGACCGCCGAGACCGTCGCCGCCGCCCCCGAGGCCGGGGCGGACACCGGGCCGGTGCCCGCCCGCCGCTGTGAGATGCCGGTGCCGCTGCGGGCGGCGGCCGGGCCGCTGACCGCCGTGTCGGCCGCCGCCGCCGTCCTGCTGCTCGACGAGCACGGCTGGTGGGCGGGGCTGGTGCGCCCGCTCTGGATCGGCACGATCGCGATCCTCGGCGCCGCCCGGGCGCTGTCCTGGCAGGTGGTGGCGGACCGGGACGGCGTGCGGGTGGCCACCGCCCTGCGTACCCGGACCTTCGGGTGGGCGCAGATCGGCGCCGCAGCGGTGCACCGCAGCCGGCTCACCATCCGGCTGCGCGGCGGCCGGGAGTTCTCCTTCGCCGGCCGTCCGGCGGTCTGGCTGGCCGGGCACTTCGGCGAGCGCCACGACCCGGTGGCGCTGGCCCGGACGGTCGCCACCGCCGCCCACCGGCCCGACCTGCGCCCCGACCGGGTCCTGCCGGACCGGCTGGGCGGTCCGCAGCACCTGGTGAACCGGCTCGCGCTGGCCGGCTACGCGCTGTTCACCGTGGCCCACTACGTGCTCTGAACCCGCCCCGGGCCCCCGCCGGAGTCGCCCGTTCCGGGCCCGGGCGGGCCGGGGGCGCAGTGTTCTTGATCACAGTGCGGGTGCCGCGCCGCGAGGTGCGCGCGGTCGCGCCGACCGGGGCGAGACGGGGACGCGTCCGCACCGGTACGGTTGCCCCGATGAACACCAAGGCTGCTGAGGAGCTGCCGGCTGTCTCCGTGATCATGCCGGTGCTCAACGAGGAACGTCACCTGCGCACGGCCGTCCGGCGCATCCTGGACCAGGAGTACCCCGGGCCGATCGAGGTGGTGATCGCCCTCGGTCCTTCCGGCGACCGCACCGACGAGATCGCCGCCGAGCTGGTGGCCGAGGACCCGCGGGTGCGGACGGTGGCGAACCCCACCGGCCGGACCCCCGCCGGGCTGAACGCCGCGATCCGGGGCTCCCGCCATCCGATAGTGGTGCGCGTGGACGGCCACGGCCTGCTTACCCCCGGCTACATCGCGACCGCGGTCCGGCTGCTCGGTGACATGGAGGCCGCGAACGTCGGCGGCATCATGCACGCCGAGGGCGAGACCGAGTGGGAGAACGCGGTCGCCGCCGCGATGACCTCCAAGCTCGGCGTCGGCAACGCGGCCTTCCACACCGGCGGCCTGGCCGGTCCGGCGGACACCGTCTACCTCGGCGTCTTCCGGCGCGAGGTGCTGGAGAAGCTCGGCGGGTACAACGAGGAGTTCATCCGCGCCCAGGACTGGGAGCTGAACTACCGGATCCGCCAGGACGGCGGCCTGATCTGGTTCACCCCGCAGCTCAAGGTGACGTACCGGCCCAGGCCCTCGGTGCGGGCGCTGGCCAAGCAGTACAAGGACTACGGCCGTTGGCGCCGGGTGGTGACCCGCTACCACCGCGGCTCGGTCAACCTGCGCTACCTCGCCCCGCCGGCCGCGCTGCTGGCGGTCACCCTCGGGACGGTGCTCGGCGCCGCCGTCCACCCCGTCTTCCTCGCGGTGCCCGGCGCGTACCTGCTGGGCATCGTCGGCGGTGCGGTGACCGAGGGCCGCGGCCTGTCGGTCAAGGCGCGGGCGATGCTGCCGGTGGCGTTCGCGACCATGCACCTCAGCTGGGGCTTCGGCTTCCTCACCTCGCCGCGCTCGCTGGCCCGCCGGGTGATCGCCAGCGTCCGCCCGGCCGCCGAGGACGTGCTCTCCAAGACCGGCTGACGATCCGTCGGGCAAACCTGCCGGGGCGTCGGATCGGCCCCCGGCGGGCCGGTGCGCCCGCTATCGTCGGTGCGCATGGGGACGGTCGAGGGTGCGCCGAGGATCGAGCCGAGCGCGGACGTCGACGCCCGGGCCGTCATCGGCGCCGGGACGGCGGTCTGGCACCTCGCCCAGGTCCGCGAGGACGCGGTGGTCGGCGCGGACTGCGTGATCGGCCGCGGCGCGTACGTCGGCCCGGGCGTGCGGATCGGGGACCGCGTCAAGCTCCAGAACCACGCGCTGGTGTACGAGCCGGCCGTGGTCGAGGACGGGGTGTTCGTCGGCCCCGCCGCCGTGCTCACCAATGACCGCTACCCCCGCGCGGTCACCCCCGACGGGCGCCCGAAGGGACAGGACGACTGGCGGGCCGACGGGGTGACGCTCCGTCGGGGCTGCTCGATCGGCGGCCGGGCGGTGCTGGTCGCCGGGGTGACGGTCGGTCGCTGGGCGCTGGTCGCCGCCGGTGCCGTGGTGCACCGGGACGTGCCCGACTTCGCCCTGGTGGCCGGCGTCCCGGCCCGCCGGATCGGCTGGGTCGGCCGGGGCGGCGAGCCGCTGCGGGAGGCCGGGGACGGGCACTGGCAGTGCCCCCGGACCGGCGAGCGGTACCGCGAGGCGGACGGCGTGCTCCGGCCGCTGTAGGCCCGCCTCCGCCGTCCGGCCGGGCTTGCGTCCGCCGTCCGGCCGGGCCCGCGTCCGCCGGCCGTCCGGCCGGGCCTACTTGGCGCAGAGGTCGGTGTCGTCCCCCTGCACCCGCTGGAGGTCCGCGGGCGCCTCGGGCGGCGCCCCCGGCGCGGTGGCGGGCGCGGTCAGCACGTCCTTGCCGAGCACCAGCAGCAGGTCGGACTTCGGGTCCGCCTTCGCGGCCGGCCGGACGGCGTCGCCGGGCAGCCCGAGGGCGGCGGCCAGGGCGCCGGCCGCGGCCTCCTGGCCGGCCTGGTAGGTCACCGTGGTGGTCGCGGCGGGCGGCGCGTCGGTGCCGACCTCGGCCTTGCCGAAGCCCTTCGCCCGGAGCTTGTCGACGGTCGGCCCGGACTGCCCGCGCTTTCCGCTGCCGTTGCGCACCGTCACCTGGACGTCCTTGGTGTCCACGGTCGGGGCGGCGGCGGCCGGCGCGGCCGGGGCGGAGCCCGCGTCGGCCGGCGGGGCGGCCGTCTCGGTCAGCGAGTGGTCGCCCGCGATCATCGCGAACACCTGGCCGGCGTCCGGCTGCTTGAAGATCACCCGGTTGACGTCCTTGGGGTCGTCCAGGACGGGCACGGTGGCGAAGGTGATGTTCTTGGGGTCCACCTTGCTGATGTCCAGCGCGAGGTTCTTGAGCTTGTCGACACTGCCGATGCCGTCGTCCACGGTGAGCGCCTTGGTGGCGGCGTCCGCGAGCTTGTAGAGCTTGGTGGGGCTGGTCAGGGTGTCGTCGCTCTTGATCTTGCGGATCATCGAGCCGATGAACTGCTGCTGGAGCTTGATCCGGCTGAGGTCGCCGCCCGTGCCGACCGCGTGCCGGGTGCGGACGAAGGCCAGCGCCTCGTCGCCCTGGATCACGTGCCGGCCCTTGGTCATCTTGAGGTGGGAGTCCGAGTCGTTGATGTCCTTGGCCGCGCACACCTCGACCCCGCCGACGGCGGTGGACAGGGTCTTCACCGCGTCGAAGTTGACCTGCACGAAGTGGTCGACCCGGATCCCGGTGTTCTTCTCGACGGTCTTCCAGGTGCAGCCCGCGTCCCGGCCCGCCTGGCCGAGGCTGTTGTTGAACATGTCCCGCGCCGAGCCCGGGATCTTCTTCCCCTGGGGGGTCTGGCATTCCGGGATCGGCAGCATCAGGTCGCGCGGGAGGCTGACCACCGTCGCGTTGGAGCGGTCCTTGGAGACGTGGAACAGCAGCGTGGTGTCGGCGTGCCCGGTGCTGCCCTCGTCGCCGTACGAGCGGCCGAGCCCCTCCCGGCTGTCGGTGCCGATCACCAGGATGTTCAGCGCCTCGCCGGCGGCCTTGGGGCGCTCCTCCTCGTTGCCCAGCTGGACCTTGACGGAGGTCAGGTTGCTGTTGAGGTGTCGGTACAGGTAGTACGCCCCGCCGCAGCCCGCGACCATCACCAGGGCGCCGGTCCCGGCCGTCCACTTGAGCGCGCGTCGGCGCCGGTTGCGCTTGGCGACGGCTGCCGCGCGCCGCCGGCTGTCCCGGCGGCCCTCCCCGCCCGCTGCCGCTGCCGCCGCCGCGGGTGCGGGCGCCTCGGCGGCCCGGCGGCGGCGCTGCCGGGGGACGCCGGGGGCAGGGTCCACCCGGTACCGGTCGGTTTCCGGTTGCTCCTCGTGCACGGGGGTTCCCTACCTTCGACCGGTCACGGCTCCGGCCCACCCGTACTGACGAGCCGATCCGGACACAGTAGACGAGCCGAATGGGGGAATCGTTCCGGGTGTGAGCTGCATCATGTTTGAACAAAGCGGAGGTAAAATCCGTTTTCCACCCCGCCTTTGCCGGGTACACCGGGCCCGACCTGCGGCGCGGCGCGGTCCGGCCCCGGGCAGCCCGTTCAGTGCTGCGCGCAGGCGTCCACGTCGGCGGTGCGTCCCTCGAAGGTGGGCGAGGCGCCCGCCGAGGGTGACGCCGCCTCGGCCGACCCGGCACTCGGGCCCGCACCCGGCCCGGCCACGCCGCCCGCGGCGGCCGACGGCGCCGACCCGGGCGGCCGGACGGCCACCGGCCGGTCGTCCCGCAGCGCCGCGAACAGCTGGCCGGTCTGCGGCTGCACGAACTCGTCCCGGTCCGAGTCGTAGCGGTACGGGCGGCGCGGCGCGGTCAGGAACACCACGTTCCCGGTGGGGATCCCGCGCAGGTCCTGGGTGAGGTCGTACAGCGCGCCGAGCGAGGACAGCCCGCCGTCCGCCCGCACCGAGGAGGTCGCCGCGTCCAGCACCGGCCACAGCCGGGCCGGGTTCAGCAGCACCCCCTGCGACTCCACCTTGCGGATCAGCGAGGCCAGGAACTGCTGCTGACGTCCCATCCGCTGGGTGTCGCTGCCGTCTCCCAGGCTCTCCCGGGCCCGGACGTAGCCGAGCGCCTGCTCGCCGTGCAGGGTCTGCCGCCCGGCGGGCAGGTCGAGCTTGGCGTCCTTGTCGTGGATCGGCTGCGGCACGCACACCTCGACCCCGCCGATCGCGTCCACCATCGTCTTGAAGCCGCTGAAGTCCAGGATCACGTAGTGGTCGATCCGGATCCCGCTCAGCTGCTCGACGGTCCGGATCGAGCAGGCCGGGCCGCCCGTCTCGAAGGCCCAGTTGAACTGCATCAGGCCCGGCTTGCTGCGGGTGCCGTCCGGCTTCTCGCAGGCGGGGACGTCGACCATGACGTCACGCGGGACGGAGACCGCCGTCGCGTGCCGGCGGTCGGCGGCCAGGTGCAGCAGGATCGTGGTGTCCGAGCGCTGGGTGCCCGCCTCGCCGCCGTAGGAGCCGTTCGCGCCGGAGCGGTCGTCACTGCCGATCAGCAGGATGTTCTCGGCGCCCCCCGCGCCGGCGGTGCGGCTGGGCCGCTCCGCCTCCAGCTTGGCCAGCAGCCGGTCGGTGGCCGAGTCGGTGCGGATGTTGCCGTCCAGCTTGCGGTAGGCGATCCAGGCCAGCAGCCCGCCGGCGACCAGCAGGAACGCGACGGCGCCGGCGGTGATCATCAGCCACCGCCGGCGCCTGCGCGGGCGTCCGGTCCCGCCCGGGGGAGCGTCCGTCGGGGGGACGCCCGACGGGGGAGTGTCGGTCGGGGGGTGCTCGGTGTCGTCCTCGGCCATGGCAGCGATCCCTACCCGCCCGGCCGGGGCCGGGGGTTACCCGAGGCGCAGTGTCACCCGTTCGGATTCGGTCCGCTTCTCCCACTGCCCGGCGTCCAGCGCCTGCGAGTTGCGGCACAGCACCACCGAGGCGCCGGCCGCCAGCGGAGCCAGCAGGCCGGCCTCCAGGCCCGCCCAGTCGTCGTACGAGAGGGTGGACAGCACCCGGTCGCCGGGCTTCAGGCCGAGCCGGGCCGCCCCCTCCCGGGCGAGCGCGACGGTCTGCTCGCCCGTCAGCTTCAGCGGCAGCCCGTCCACCGCGGTCTCCAGCGCCTGCCCCTCCGGGGCGACGGGGGAGTACGGGGCGAAGCGGTCGCCCTGGCCGGGCACCTCGGCGGCGTAGTCGAGGAAGCCGTCCGGGCGCTGCGGGAAGCGCCCGCCGAGCGGGCGCAGCGCGAGCGCGACCCGCTCGCCCTGGCAGGCCTGGGCGGCTTCGAGCCCGTCCGGGCCGCTGACCACCAGGTCGGCGTCGGCCGGGTCTCCGCCCGGCACCGCCGTCACCCCGATCGACCAGCAGGCGAGCAGCCAGACGGCGCTCTGCCAGTGGGCGGGGAGCAGCAGGGCCGCCCGGTCGCCCGGGCCGGCGTTCAGCTCGTCCTGGAGGAGGTTGGCGGTCTTGGCGACCCAGTTGTCGAAGGTCCGGGCGGACAGCTCCACCCGTTCGCCGGTGGCGTCGTCGTAGAACGTGACCAGCGGGGCCGCGGGATCGACGGAGGGGGTGCCGCCTCGCAGGAATGCGTGCAGCAGCTCGACGGGGGTCCGGGCATCGGCAGCGAAAGGCGCAGTCATGGTGCGCCCCAGCCTACGGCCTTCGGGTGGGAGGCCGGGAGGGGTGGCCGAACGGGCGGGGCGCGACGTGGCGAGTGGTCCGTTTTGCGGCGACGATCCGGTTTATGCGCCTTTCACCACCGGCCGCCCTGCTCGCCGGCTGCACCGCCGTCCTGCTCCTCCAACCCGCCGCCGCCTCCGCCACCTCCGCCCCTGCCGCCGCGTCCGCCGACCCGTCAGGCGCCCGGCGCCGGGACTTCGCGGGCGGCGGCTCGACCACCTCGCTCCCGCTCCCGGCCGGCCACGGCCTCGCCCCGCGCGGCACCCGGCCGTTCGAACTCCTCGGCGTCGGCTGGGACGGCCCGCCGGACGCGCTCGCCGGCGCCGAGGTCAGGGTCCGGACCCGGGACGCGGACACCGGCCGCTGGAGCGGCTGGCACCGGCTGGAGGCCGACGCCGAGGACGGCCCCGACCGGGCGCCGCACGGCGCCACCGCGCCGCTGTGGACCGGCCGCGGCGACGGCGTCGCGGTCGACGTCAGGCCCGGCCCCGCCGGACCGCCGCCCGGGCTGCGCCTGGAACTCGTCGACCCGGGCCGGGGCACCGCCGCACCCGCCGTACGGACCCGGCCGGCCGGGCCCGCCGATCCCGTCGGCGGCCACCAGGCCCCGCGCCCGGCCATCGTCACCCGGGCCGGCTGGGGCGCCGACGAGTCGCTGCGCGACCAGGCCTTCGAGTACACCGGCCCGGTCCGCGAGGTCTTCGTCCACCACACCGCCACCGCCACCGACTACGCCTGCGGCGACGCCCCCCGGGTGATCCGGGCGATCTACCAGTACCACGTCAAGACCAGCGGCTGGCGGGACATCGGCTACAACTTCCTGGTCGACCGCTGCGGCACCGTCTACGAGGGCCGGGCGGGCGGCGTCGAGCTGCCCGTCCACGGCGCCCACACCCTCGGCTTCAACACCGACTCCGCCGGCGTCGCCGCGATCGGCACCTACGTCGGCGACCAGCCGCCGCAGCCCCTCCTCGACGGCCTGGCCGCCGTCGCCGCCTGGAAGCTCGGCCTCACCGCGCAACCCGCCGACGGCCGCACCAAGCTCACCTCCGGCTCCGACGCCAGCCGCTACCCCAAGGGCACCGTCGTCGACTTCGACGCCGTCTCCGGCCACCGCGACGCCTTCAACACCGAGTGCCCCGGCAACGCTCTGCACGACCGGCTCCCCGCCCTGCGCACGGCCGCCGCCCGCCTCCAGGCACCCTGACGGGAGCCCCGCCGGCCGCCCCGGCCCGCGGCGTATCGTTCACCCCACCAGAGGCGGTGCGGGAGGTCGACGGCGGTGACGGGCGGTGAGTCGGTACGGCGCTGGCGGCCGGGCTTCCCGCTGGACGCGGCGCGCACCCTGCTGCCGCTGCGCCGGGGCCCCGCCGACCCGGCGTACCGCACCACCGGCGACGGCGCCGTCTGGCGCGCCTCCCGCACCCCGGCGGGCATCGGCACCCTGCGGGTGCTCCCGCACCCCGCCGCCGGCGAGATCGAGGCGGCGGCCTGGGGCCCCGGCGCGGACTGGCTGCTCGACCGCCTGCCCGCGCTGCTGGGCGCGCAGGACGAGCCGGAGGCGCTGGTGCTGCCGCCCGGCCCGCTGCGGGACGCCCAGCGCCGCGCCGCCGGGGTGCGGCTGACCAGGACCGGCCTGGTGCTGGAGTCCCTCGTCCCGGCGGTCCTGGAGCAGAAGGTCACCACCGACGAGGCCTACCGCTCCTGGCGCACCCTGCTGCTGGACTTCGGCACCCCGGCGCCGGGCCCGGCCGACGGCCTGCGGGTGGCGCCGTCGGCCCGGGAGTGGGCGACGGTGCCGAGCTGGGAGTGGCACCGGGCGGGCGTGGACCCGAAGCGGGCCGCGACCGTCATGCGGGCCGTCCGGCTGGCGCCGCGCCTGGAGGAGGCGTCCGCGATGGGGCACGAGGAGGCGTTCGCCCGCCTCACCGCCGTCCCGGGCATCGGCGTCTGGACGGCCGCCGAGACCCTGCAGCGCAGCAACGGCGACCCGGACGCGGTCTCGGTCGGCGACTACCACCTGCCGAACCTGGTCGGCTGGGCCCTGGCGGGCCGCCCCCGCAGCGACGACGCCCAGATGCTCGCCCTGCTGGAGCCCTACCGCCCGAACCGCCACCGCCTCTGCCGCCTCCTCACCGCCGCCGGCGCCCGAGCCCCCCGCTACGGCCCCCGCCTCACCCCCGACGACCACCGCCGCCGCTGACCCGAGCGGCCGCTACGCTGCCGCCATGGACGAGGTCGTGAGCATCAGTGCCGCCCGGGCCGGCTTCACCGAGTTGGTCGCCCGGGCCGAGGCCGGTGAGACCACCGTGATCACCCGCAAAGGCGAGCGCGTCGCGGCGTTCGTGCCGATCGAACTGTTGGACGCCGCCGAGGACGCTGCTGATGAGCTCCTGGCCCGGGAAGCGTGCGAGCACCTGAACGACCCGACCGTCACTATGGCGGAGCTCCTGACGGACCTGTTCGACTGCAACGAGCCCCGGAGCGATGCGGATGACACCGGCCGAGACACACCCGCCACCGCACTTTGATGAAGGCGCCCGAGCTGTGTCGCGGGCGTTCGCGCCGGTAGGACGGCCCGATCGAGCCGTGCCCGGTCGGGCCCAACAGTTCAGGGGGAGCTGATCGCCGGTACCGTTCGCCTCGCAGCGTTGGTCCTGGTGTCCGGAACCACTTCGCTCAGGCGCAGCCGCTACCGCACCTCGATGAAGGCGTCGGCGTCGCGTGCCGGGCGTTCGCGCGGGGGTTCGGCGGGGCGGCCGACGGCGACCGCGCCCATCGGGTCCCAGCCGGCCGGCAGGTCCAGTGCGGCGCGGACGGTGTCGCGGCAGAACATGGTGGACGAGACCCACGCCGAGCCGTAGCCCTCGCCGGTCAGGGCGACCAGCAGGTTCTGCACGGCGGCTCCGGCGGCGACGGTGAACATCTCCCGTTCGGCGGCGGCGCGCCGGGCGTCGGGGTAGTCGTGCGAGCCGTCCGTCACCAGGCAGGGCACCACCAGGTACGGCGCGTCGCGCAGGACGTCGCCGCGGGCGGTGCGGCGGGCGATCCTGGCGTCGTCCCAGCCGTCGAGTTCGCGCAGGTCGCGCTGCCAGGCGGCGAGCATGGCGTCGAGCAGCCGGGTGCGGGTGTCGGGCGACTCCAGCAGGACGAACCGCCAGGGCGTGGTGTGGTGCGGGGCGGGCGCGGTGACGGCGGCGGCGACGGCGCGGCGCACGGCGGCCGGGTCGACCGGGGTGTCGGTGAAGGAGCGGACGGTGCGCCGCAGGGTGACGGCCTGCCGCAGGGCTTCGGAGGTGCCGAGCCGGAACATGTCGTCCACGGCGGGCCGCACCAGCGGCCGGGTGCCCTCGCCGTCCTCGGCGGTGACGAGGTGTCCGAGTCCGCGCACGACCGCCACCGGTACCCCGGTGGCCTTGCCCTTCACCAGGTCGGCGGCGGCGGCGAGCTCGTCGGCGGTCGCGGTGACGGTCAGCACCAGCTCGTTGCCGTGGCTGTCGGTGCGCCCCCGGTGGTCCTCCAGGACGGAGAGCCCGGCGGCGCCGATCGCCACGTCGGTGAGCCCGTTGCGCCAGGGCCGTCCGAAGGTGTCGGTGACGACGACGGCGAGCCGGCGGCCGGTGAGCTGCCGCAGCCGGGCCCGCAGCGCGCGGGCCGAGGCGTCCGGGTCCTCGGGGAGCAGCAGCACGGTGCCGGGGGCGGTGTTGGAGGCGTCGACCCCGGCGGCGGCCATCACGAAGCCGTTGCGGTTCTGCACGATCCGGGCGTGCCCGCGCCGGGCGACCACCCGGACGGTCTCGGCGTCGATCGCGGCCTCCCGGTCGTCGGCCCGGATCAGCCGGCCCTCGGCCTTGCTGACGACCTTCGAGGTGACCAGCAGGATGTCGCCGTCGCGGTACGTCCCGGCCTTGGCGATCAGTCCGGCGAGGTCGGCCCCGGGGCCGACCTCGGGGATCCCGTCGACGCCGAGGACCTCCAGCGCCGCCGTCACTTGCGGACCTGCTCCGCCAGCGCCAGTGCCGCCCGCGCCATCTCCGCGGTGGCCTCGACGTCGGTCATCAGCAGCGGGACGGCCCGGCAGGCGATCCCGCCGGCTTCGACGGCGGCCACCGAGGCCTCATCGGCGGTGTCGACCAGCCAGCCGTCGATGAGTTCGGAGCCGTAGTCGAGGGCGACCGCCTCGGCGGTGGCCTCGACGCCGACGGCGGCGAGCACCTTGTCGGCCATGCCGCGCACCGGCGCCCCGCCGATGATCGGGGAGAGCCCGACGACCGGCGCCGGGGCGGCGGCGACGGCCTCCCGGATGCCGGGGACGGCGAGGATGGTGCCGATCGAGACGACCGGGTTGGACGGCGGGAGGAGGATGACGTCGGCCTCGGCGAGGGCCTCCAGTACGCCGGGCGCGGGCTTGGCGGTGTCCGCGCCGACCGCGACGATCGCCTCGGCGTCCACTGCGGCGTGCAGCCTGACCCAGTACTCCTGGAAGTGGACCGCCCGGGTGCCCTGCTCGTCGGTGATCCGGACGTGGGTCTCGACCCGGTCGTCGCTCATCGGCAGCAGCCGCACGCCGGGCTTCCAGCGCACGCACAGCGCCTCGGTCACCTGGCTGAGGCTGTACCCGGCGGTGAGCATCTGGCTGCGGACGAGGTGGGTGGCGAAGTCCCGGTCGCCGAGCCCGAACCACTCGGGGCCGACGCCGTACTCCTTCATCTCGGCCTTGATCGACCAGGTCTCGTCGGTCCGGCCCCAGCCCTGTTCCTCGTGGATGCCGCCGCCGAGGGTGTACATCAGGGTGTCGAGGTCGGGACAGATCTTGAGGCCGTAGAGGTGGATGTCGTCGCCGGTGTTCCCGATGACGGTGATCTCGTCCTGCGGTCCGACCGCCGCGCGGAGTCCGCGCAGGAAGCGAGCTCCACCGATTCCGCCTGCCAGTGCCACGATGCGCATGGGGTTCATCCTGCCACGGCCCGACTGCCCGTCAGCCCGGTCCTCAGAGCGTCCCGGCCTGTGCCTGCCGGTGCTGGTCCGGGTGCTGCTCGGGGTGCTGCTCCGGGACGGCGGCGGCGCCGTACTGGTTCATCTCGGTGAGGCCGGGGGTGTAGAGGTGGATGGAGACGGCCGGTTCGAGCGAGGCGTTCACCACCTCGTGCAGGTACCCGGAGGAGAACACCCTCCGTCCGCCGGGGCGCAGGGAGCGGGCCCGCGCGCCGCTGGGGGTCCCCCCGGCCGAAGGCTGGGGGAGCGTGAGGGAGCGCTCGACGAGCTCGCCCTCGACGACGGTCATCACGCCGGAGGACTCGCCGTGGTCGTGGAAGCCGCTGCTCTGGCCGGGCAGCCAGCTGAGCAGCCAGACCTCGTAGCCGGGGCCGGTCTCCAGCCGGGCGTACCAGCGGGTCAGCGCGTCGTAGCGGACCAGCGGCTCCCAGCGGGCGCGGTCGGCCGCGATCTCGCGGACCAGCCGGGCGTACCCGGCGACGGTGGTGGGGTGGACCGGCAGGTCGGTGCGGGCCAGGTGCGGGAAGGCGAGCGGGTCGCCGGCGATGGAGACGTCGCTGAGCCCGTCCGCCCAGCGGGCGGTGCGGGCGGGGGCGGGGCCAAGGCGGGTGAGCTTGCTGCGGTCGCGGTTCCGCTTGCGGATGCGGATCATGCGCACGGGAGTCGTCCTCGGAAGAGTCGGCTGGTTCGTGGGATCAGCCGGATCCGGGATGTCCTGGGGCGGGAATCGCGGGCGGCCTCTGTGCTTCCTGGGGGCGGCGCGCGGTGGGACGCGGGCGCCTAGATACAGCAGGAGCAGAGGCGACAACAAGAGTTCACGGCACGGCGGAGCGTGGAACCGCTCCGGGGGCTGGAGAACTCTGACATGGAGAAAAGGACACCGCATCCGCGGGGTCGGTGTCAAACGGGAGGATGCGGCATTCGAGGGGGTTAGGTCCGGATCTTTCCCTGATGGGGTGATTCATCACTCTCTATGTTTCGATGGGAAGATCGCCGGGAAGGCAGGCCGATGACCGGCCTGTGGTGGTGACCGAGTGTCACCTGGCGAATGGTTGCGGACGGTTCGGCGCTGTTCAGGGCCTTGCGGCAGAAGGTCCGTTGTGTCCGGATATGTACACTATTCGTAACGGCTTGGTGCCGGGGAGTGAATCCTGGCCCCAATACCAGAGCTCGGCTTGACTGAGCCAGAGTGACGCAACTGTAATTTCACTCGTGTCGTCAGCCGCAGGAGGCAACGGCAACCACGGGGACGCCAAGTAGGGGCAGAGGAGGCGCGCCACATGAGCGAGCTCTTTGAGCTGTTGATCGGGGACGGCATCGCGGAGGACGAGGAGGAACTCGGTTGGCAGGAGCGCGCGTTGTGCGCCCAGACCGACCCCGAGTCCTTCTTCCCCGAGAAGGGCGGCTCGACCCGCGAGGCCAAGAAGGTCTGCCTCGCCTGCGAGGTCCGCTCGGAATGCCTGGAGTACGCCCTCGCCAATGACGAGCGCTTCGGCATCTGGGGCGGTCTCTCCGAGCGCGAGCGTCGCAGGCTCAAGAAGAGCGCGGTCTGACCGGGTCCGCCCCGGGCCGCCGCTGACCCTTCGTCGGCGACGGACGATCGCACAGCCGTACGGGCGCCTCACCACGGTGGTGGGGCGCTTTGGTGTTCCCGGACCGGGCGGGCCTCCCGTGCCGGCTCCGGACCCTCCCCCCGCCGTGCCCCGCGCCGTCTCCTTCACCGGCTCCGCACCGCACCCCGGACGAAGCGTCCACCCGGAGCCGTTAGTGTGGTGCGCCATCCGGTTGCCGTTCACCGGCTGTGTCCACCGAGAACTGGGGCCCGCGCACTCGATGACCGTCTACAGCCACCAGAGCGGCTTCACCGCTTCCCGGCCACCCGCCTATCCGCGCCACCTGGTCACGGCGGTGATCGTCTCGCACGACGGCGCCCGCTGGCTGCCGCAGGCGCTGGCCGGCCTGCTCGGCCAGGACCGCCAGGTCCAGCGCGTCCTCGCGGTCGACACCGGATCCACCGACAGCTCCCGGCAACTGCTCGCGGACACCCTCGCCGACTGGCTGCCCGAGAGCGGCCCGCTGGTCCTCGGCCGCCGGGCCGGCTTCGGCACCGCCGTCGCCGAGGCCGTGTCGGGCAGCGCGCCGCTGCGCCCGGAGGACCTGCCCTACCGGCTCGACCCCTCCGGCTACGACCCCGTCACCGGCGGCTGGGACGACTACGGCGACCCGCTCGCCCAGGACGACGACCTCGGCCGCGGCGGCCCGCGCGAGACCGAACCGGTCGAGTGGCTCTGGCTGCTGCACGACGACTGCGAGCCGCAGACCGACGCGCTGCGCCGCCTGCTCCAGGTCGCCGACTCCACCCCCAGCGCCGCCGTGGTCGGCCCCAAGCTGCGCAGCTGGTACGACCGGCGCCAGCTGCTGGAGGTCGGCGTCACCATCGCCCGCTCCGGCCGCCGCTGGACCGGCCTCGACCGCCGCGAGCAGGACCAGGGCCAGCACGACCAGGTCCGCCCGGTGCTCGCCGTCTCCAGCGCCGGCATGCTGGTGCGCCGGGACGTCTTCGAGGAACTCGGCGGCTTCGACCGGGCCCTGCCGCTGATGCGGGACGACACCGACTTCTGCTGGCGCGTCAACGCCGCCGGCCACCGCGTCGTCATCGCCCCCGACGCCGTGCTGCGGCACGCCGAGGCGGCCAGCCGGGAGCGCCGCGCGATCGACTGCGGAGCCTCCCACCCGCACCGGGTGGACAAGGCCGGCGCGGTCTACACCCTGCTCACCAACTGCCGGGGAGCGCTCTTCCCCTACGTCCTGCTGCGGCTGGTGCTCGGCACCCTGCTGCGGGCCGTCACCAACCTGCTCGGCAAGGACCCGCGCCAGGCCTTCGACGAACTGGCCGGCCTCGGCCACGAGCTCGTCCGGTTCCCGCGGCTGCTGGCCGGCCGCAAACAGCGCGCCCGGACCAGGGCGGCGGACGCCCTGGACGACCGGACGCTCTTCCCGGCACCCGGCGCCACCACCCGGCTGGCCGTCGAGGGCGTCGTCGGTTCCCTCGGGATAGGGGGCGGGGACGACGCCGGAGGCCGGCACGGCACGGCCGAGGCCGGCGGCGACGAGGACGCCGAGGACCTGGTCGTCGAACAGTTCGCGCTGGTCAAGAAGCTCGCCCGGCGCCCGGCGCCGGTGCTGTTCGCGGCCCTGCTGGTGTTCGCCCTGATCGCCTGCCGGAGCCTGCTGGGCGGCGGCGACCTGTTCGGCGGCGCCCTGCTGCCCGCCTCCGACGGCGCGAGCGGCCTCTGGTCGATGTACGCGGACGCCTGGCACCCGGTCGGCACCGGCTCCACCGCCGCCTCGCCGCCGTACCTCGGCGTGCTCGCGGTGCTCTCCTGGCTGTTCTTCGGCCACGCCGACTTCGCGCTCACCCTGCTCGTCCTGCTCACCGTCCCGCTGTCCGCGGTCAGCGCCTACCTGGTGTCCCGGCCGCTGCTGGACTCCAAGCTGGTCCGCGCCTGGGCCAGTGCCACCTACGCGCTGCTGCCCGCCGCCACCGGCGCGCTCGCGCAGGGCCGGATCGGCACCGCCGTCCTCGCCGTGCTGCTGCCGCCGCTGGCCCGCGCCGCCGCGATCGCGGCCGGCCTCGGCATCCGGGACGAGAGCGCCGCCAAGGGCGCCCGCCCGGGCTGGCGGCCGGTCTGGATGACCGTCCTGCTGCTCACCGTGGCCACCGCCTTCGTCCCGCTGACCTGGGCGCTCGCCGTCCCGCTCTGCCTGGCCGTGCTGGTCGTCGCGGTGCTGCGCGGCGGCGCCTTCGGCTCCGGGGGCGCGGCGCTGCGGCTGCTCGGCCTGCGCGTCCTGGTGATCCTCGCGGCGCCGGTCGGCGTGCTGGCCCCGTGGTCGCTCAAGGTGCTGTCGCACCCGCAGTGGCTGCTGCTGGAGGCCGGACTGCCCGGCCTGCACGGCACCGGCGCGAGCGCGGCCGGCCTGCTGATGGTCAACCCGGGCGGCGCGGGCGTGCCGCCGGTCTGGCTGTCGGCGGGTGTCGTCCTCGCCGCGCTCGCCGCCCTGCTGCGCGCCGACCGCCGCCGCGCGGTGCTCGCCGCCTGGGGCGCGGCCGGTGCGGGCCTGGTCTTCGCGGTCGCGGTGGCCGGCACCTCCGTCACCCCGGCCTCCGGCGGCCAGGCGGTGCCCGCCTGGGCCGGCCCGGCCACCCTGATCGCCGGGATCGCCCTGCTGGCCGCGGCCGCGATCGGCGCCGACGGCGCCAACGCCCGCGTCGCCGGGATCGCCTTCGGCTGGCGCCAGCCGGTGGCCGCCCTGGTGGTGGCCTCGGCCGTGCTGGCCCCGCTGGGCACCGGCCTGTGGTGGGCGCTGACCGGCGCCGGCAAGCCGCTGCACCGCGCCGACGCCGGCCAGGTGCCCGCGTTCATCGCGGAGGAGGCCGGGACCACCGACCGCTCCCGCACCCTGGTCGTCACCGGGGAGAAGAGCGGCGGATCCGTCCGCTACACCGTGCTGCGCGGCGCCGGCCTGACGCTCGGCCAGGCCGAGTCCACCGTCGATCCGGCGACCGGCACCGTGGACGGCCTGAACCGGACGGTCGGCAGCCTGCTGGCCGGTTCCGGAGCCGACCAGGCCAGTGCGCTGGCCGGCTACGGCATCGCCTACGTCCTGGTCGAGCAGCCGGCGGTCGACGTCTTCAAGGACGTCCTGGACACCACGCCCGGCCTGGTCAAGGCCAACCAGGACAACGGCTCCGCGCTCTGGCAGGTCAACGGCGCCCGCGCGGTCCGGGCGGTGATCACCGCTCCGGGCGGCAACCCGGTGGTCGTCCCGTCCGGGGTGCGCGACCTCGCGACCACCGTCCCGGCCGGTCCGGACGGCCGGGTGCTGCGGCTCGCCGAGTCCGCCGCCCCGGAGTGGAAGGCCACCCTGGACGGCACCGCGCTGGAGCCCACCACCGTCGACGGCTGGGCACAGGGCTTCAAGCTCCCGGCGGCCGGCGGCAAGCTGGCCGTCACCCGGGAGGGCGGCGCCGCGCACACCGGCTGGATCTGGGCCCAGGTGGTGCTCGGGCTGACCGTGCTGGTGCTGGCCCTGCCCGGCCGCCGCAGCCACAAGGACGACGACCTGCCCGAGGAGGTGGTGGCCGCCGCCGCGCTGGCCGCCGCGGCCCAGGCGCAGGCCCCCGCCCCCGGCAGCCGCCGGGCCCGCCGGATGGCCGAGCGCGGCGAGGGCGGCGAGGACGGCGAGCCCGGTGCCGACGAGTCCGGGGTGTACGAGGGCCGGCCGGGAGCGATCCCGGCGCAGCCCGCCGGTGACCCGGTGACCGGGGCGGTCCAGGCGGCCGCCGCCGTCCAGGAGGCCGAGCCGTACACCGACCCGTACCAGACGTACCAGCAGGCCGACCCGTACAGCTACGACCAGTACGCGGCCCAGCAGCCGGTGGCCGCGCCGTACGGCGGCCAGGGGTACGACAACCAGGGGTACGGGGGCCAGGGGTACGACGGCCACCAGCAGCAGGCCTACCCCCGCCAGGCCGACCCCGGACAGGGCTACGAGCAGCAGGGCTACGAGCAGCCGTACCAGCCGGCGCAGCAGCAGTACGGCTACGACCCGTACCAGCAGCCCGAGCGGCAACAGCAGCCCTGGCTGCCGGGGCAGCCGCAGGCCGAGCCCTACTTCGACCCGAACGACCCCAACGGCACCGGCCGGTACCCGCACCAGCACGGATCGGGGAGCTGACCCGCGATGAAGAAGCCCGCATTCAGGAAGAAGTCCGGCGCCGACCAGGCCCCCGAGCCCGTCGGGTCCTCGGCCGCGGCGGAACCGGCCGCCGAGGCCGGGGCCGCCCGGCCCGGCCGGTTCGCGGCCAAGGCCGCCAAGACCGGCGGGACCGAGAAGCCCGCCAAGGCCGGCGGGACCGGCGGGACCGGTGGGACGAAGACCACCCAGTCCCTGCTCGCCGCCGCCGTCGTGCTCGCGGCCGTGTTCGGGATCGCCCAGGCGCGCCCGCCGGCCGCCCCGGCCACCACGGCCGGGGGAGCGGCGCCGACCACCGCGCAGGTCGAGCGGACGGCGGCGGTCTGCCCGCAGCCGCTGCAGGGCCTGACCGGCTCGACCACGCTCAGCGCCTACACCCCGCCCGGTACGGGCTCCGCCACCGGCGGCGCCGGCTGGCTGTCCGACCAGGTCGCACCCGCGGTGCCCGCCGCCCAGCCCGCCGCCGCGCCCTCGGCCCCGGCGCCCGCGACCCCGGCCCCGACCGGATCCGGCGCCCCGACCGCCCCGGTCCAGGACAAGAACGCCGCGCCCGCCGACGCCCGGCTGACCCTGACCAAGCCCGGCACCCCGGTCACCGGCCCGGCGGCCAACGGGGACGCCGCGCCCGGCACCGGAGCGGTCGCCGGCGGCGCCCTCGCCCCGGGCTTCACCGTCACCCAGACCACCGTGGTCACCGAGCAGCGGGGGCTCGGCCTGTCCGGCCTCACCTGCACCCCGGCCGCGACGAGCTTCTGGTTCGCCGGGGCCAGCACGGCCGGCGACCGGGTCGACTACCTGAGCCTGGTCAACACCGAGTCCTCCGCCGCCGTCGTCGACATCAAGCTGTACGGCGACAAGGGCCTGATCGACAACGACGCCGCCAACGGCCTCACCGTCGCCCCCGGCAGCTCCCAGTCCGTCCTGCTGTCGACCATCAGCAAGGGCGCGGTCACCGACCTCGCCGTGCACGTGGTGGTCCGCTCCGGCCGGGTCGGCGCGGCGCTGCACGCCGCCGACGGCGGCAAGGGCGCCGACTGGATCCCGGCCTCGGCCGCCCCGGCCGCCACCCAGGTGATGCCCGGCCTGCCCGCCGACACCGCCTCCGCCCGCCTGGTGGTCTGGGCGCCGCCGGAGGACGACGCGGACCTGAAGATCCAGCTCTCCGGCAAGAACGGCTGGTTCACCCCGGCCGGCAACGAGTCGATCCACGTCAAGGCGGGCATGGTGGCCGCCGTCGACCTCGGCAAGGTCACCCGTGACGAGGTCGCCGGACTGCGGCTGTCGCCCAGCGACGACAAGCACCCCACCGCCGTCGTGGCCGGGCTGCGGGTCGACCGGGCGGCGGCCAACGGCAAGACCGACGCGGCCTGGCTCACCGGCACCGTCCCGGTCGGCGCGCGGGCGACCGTCGCCGACAACCGGGCCGGCGCCTCCACGCTCTACCTGACGTCCACCGGCGACGCCGCCACCGTCCGGGTCACCGCCTCGGCCGGCAGCGGCGGCGGTACCCCGGCGACCAAGGAGGTCCAGCTCCCGGCCGGCGGCACCGTCGCCCTCCCGGCGCCCGAGCCCGCCGGGCTGAACGGCGTCTTCGCGCTCACCGTGGAGACCGTCTCCGGCGGCCCGGTGGTCGCCGCCCGGATGCTCTCCATCCCGGCCAAGGACGTGCCGATGTTCACCGTCCAGGCGCTGCGCGACGACCACAGCACCGTCAAGGTCCCGCAGGCGGCCCAGGACCCGGGCACCGTGCTGCGCTGAGCGGACGCGGACGCGGACGGGGGCGGCACCGGGCAGGTGCCGCCCCCGTCCGGGTGCGCGCGCGTGGTGTGCCGGCCTCAGTCCTCGTCGTAGCGCGGGTCGATGGCGTCCGGCGAGAGCCCCAGCAGCTCCGCGACCTGCTCGATCAGGATCTCGTGCACCAGTGCCGCGCGGTCCTCCCGGGTCTTCGCCCGGATCTCCACCGGCCGCCGGTACACCACGATCTGGCTCTTGCGCCCCTGCTTGCCCGGCGACACCCGGCCCAGCGGCACGCCGTCCTCCGCGTCGGCGCCGTCCGGCTCGTGCAGCGGTACCTCCTGGACGGCGAACTCCACCTCGATCAGCTGCGGCCAACGCCGTTCGAGCCGTTCCACCGACTCGCGCACGTAGTCGTCGAACAGTTCGGAGCGGGTGAGCGAGATCGGCACCTGCGGAGGCGCCAGCGGCCCGCGCAGGCCCCTGCCGTGCCGGTCGCGGTGCCGGGGGCGGCGCGCTGGGCCTGTCGATGACTGCGGTGCGGAGCTGTCCATATCACTGCCGAGAGTAGTCCTTGGACGGTCGGAAGTGGACCACTCCGACGGGGAATCGCGCGGGGCGGCCGATACACGGCCCCGGCGCCCGGAGGGCGACACGGCACACCCTCCGGGCAGGCGGTCTTCGCTCCCCGGCGGGGAGTGCGGTACCGTCCACCTTCGTGAGCTCTGTACGTCGTTGTTCGCGGACCGCGTGCGGCCGGCCGGCCGTCGCGACGCTGACGTACGTCTACGCGGACTCCACCGCCGTCCTGGGCCCGCTCGCCACCTACGCCGAGCCGCACTGCTACGACCTGTGCGCCGAGCACGCCGAGCGGCTCACCGCCCCGCGCGGCTGGGAGGTCGTCCGGCTCATCGCCGAGGCCGGGCCGCTGCGCCGCAGCAGCGACGACCTGGAGGCCCTCGCCAACGCCGTGCGCGAGGCCGCCCGCCCGCAGACCCCCCGTCAGGGCCGCGGTCCGGAGGGCGAGTCCACCGAGGGAAGCCGCCGCGGCCACCTCCGGGTGCTGCGCTCGCCCGACAACTGAGGCCTCACCCGGCACCGGGCGTTCGTCCGGCCCGGGTACGCTGCCCGTCTACCGCCACCGCGCCCGTCGACCGGACGTCCGGTGGCCCGACGTATCCCGACCGACCGGTCCAGAGACCAGGGTGGAGCCGCAGTGCGCGACCTCAAGCAGCTCGTGAAGGCGTACGACGTCCGAGGCGTCGTCCCGGACCAGTGGGACGAGAGCCTGTCCCGGGCCTTCGGTGCCGCGTTCGTGCAGGTCACCGGCGCCTCCGCGATCGTGGTCGGCCACGACATGCGCCCCTCCTCCCCGTCGCTCACCCGGGCCTTCGCCGAGGGCGCCGCGGCCTACGGCGCCGACGTGGTGCAGATCGGGCTCTGCTCGACCGACCAGCTCTACTACGCCAGCGGCAAGCTCGACCTGCCCGGCGCGATGTTCACCGCCAGCCACAACCCGGCCCAGTACAACGGCATCAAGCTGTGCCGGGCCGGCGCCGCCCCGGTCGGCCAGGACACCGGCCTGTCCGAGATCCGCGAGCTCGTCGAGTCCTGGACCGCCGGGGACGACACCGTCACCGTCCCGGCCCGGGACGTCAAGCCCGGCGCGCTGTCCGAGCAGGACACCCTGCGCGGCTACGCCGACCACCTGCTCGGCCTGGTCGACCTCGCCGCGATCCGCCCGCTCAAGGTCGCGGTGGACGCCGGCAACGGCATGGGCGGCCACACCGTGCCGACCGTCTTCGACGGCCTGCCGATCGAGCTCGTCCCGATGTACTTCGAGCTGGACGGCACCTTCCCCAACCACGAGGCCAACCCGCTCGACCCGAAGAACCTGGTCGACCTCCAGGCCAAGGTCCGCGAGGTCGGCGCCGACGTGGGCCTCGCCTTCGACGGCGACGCCGACCGCTGCTTCGTGGTGGACGAGCGCGGCGAGCCGGTCTCCCCGTCCGCGATCACCGCGCTGGTCGCGGCCCGCGAGATCGCCCGCGCCCAGGCCGCCGGCGAGGCCGAGCCGACGATCATCCACAACCTGATCACCTCCTGGACCGTCCCCGAGGTGGTCCGCGAGCTGGGCGCCAAGCCGGTCCGCACCCGGGTCGGCCACTCCTTCATCAAGCAGGAGATGGCCGTCACCGACGCCGTCTTCGGCGGCGAGCACTCCGCGCACTACTACTTCCGCGACTTCTGGCGCGCCGACACCGGCATGCTGGCCGCGCTGCACGTCCTGGCCGCGCTCGGCGGGCAGCCCGGCACGCTCTCCGAGCTCACCGCCGAGTACGACCGCTACGCCGCCTCCGGCGAGATCAACAGCACCGTCGCCGACCAGGCCGCCAGCACCGCCGCCGTCCGCGCCGCCTACGCCGGCCGGGAGGGCACCTCGGTGGACGAGCTGGACGGCCTGACCGTGGCCGGCCCGGACTGGTGGTTCAACCTGCGCGCCTCCAACACCGAGCCGCTGCTGCGCCTGAACGTCGAGGCCAAGGACCCGGCGAAGATGGCCGAGCTGCGCGACGGCGTGCTGGCGGTCGTCCGCGGCTGAACCGGGCGCGCCCGGGCGGAACGCGCCTGATCCGAGGCGTCCGTGCCCCGGCCGGTAGGGTTGCCTATCGGCCGGGGCACCTCCGTGCCACCACCGAACTTGGGAGAGCCCGCCATGAAGCTCGAATCCTTCCTGCTGGAGATCCTGGTCTGTCCGCAGTGCCGGGCCGCGCTCACCGAGGGCGGCACCGAGGAGCAGCCCGAGCTGCTCTGCACCGGCACCGACTGCGGCCTGGTGTACCCGGTCCGCGACGGCATTCCGGTCCTCCTGGTGGACGAGGCCCGCCGCTCGGCCTGATCCTTGGGGCGAAGCCCCACCCGCCAGCCGCCCAGGACCGCAGCCGGAGGCCCGCCGCATGCTCGACGACACCCTGCTCGACGATCCGGCCGCCCTCCAGCGCGCCGACCAGGACCGCGCCCTGCTGGCCCTGGCCGGGGCCGGCGCCCGGGTCCGCACCGCGCTGCGGCAGGCCGACGCGGCCGGCCTCGACCGGCTGAACCCCGACGGCCGCCCGCGCGCCGTCCTGGTCGCCGGGCACGGCAGCGCGCTGACCGCGGCCGAGATGCTGTCCGCGCTGGCCGGCACCGCCAGCCTGATCACCCCGCTGCCGCCGACCGAGGCCGCCGCCCCGCGCGTCGACCGGGCCGGCGCCCCGCCCGTCTTCACCGCCGGGCTCGGCTGGCAGCTGCCCGGCTGGGCCGGCCCGCTCGACCTGCTGGTGATCAGCTCCGCCGACGGCGGCGAGCAGGGCCTGGTCGGCCTCGCCGAGCAGGCCTACGCGCGCGGCTGCGCGATCGTGGTCACCGCCCCGGCGGGCAGCCCGCTGGCCGGGGCCGCGCTCCAGGTGCGCGCGCTGCCGCTGCCGTACGTGGCCTCGGTGCTGCCCGAGGACGGCTCGCCGGCCCGGGCCGCCGAGCCGGACCTGCCGGCCGAGGACCCGGCCGCGCTCTGGTCCCACCTCGCCCCGCTGCTGGCGCTCGCCCAGAAGCTCGGCCTCACCCAGCTGCCGTACGACGCGCTGCCGGGAGTCGCCGACCTGCTGGACGCCACCGCCGTCCGCTGCCGCCCCGACGCCGCCGCGTACACCAACCCGGCGAAGAGCCTGGCCGCGCGGCTGGCCGGGACGGTCCCGCTGCTGTGGGCCGAGGGCCCGATCGCCGGGGCCGCCGCCGCCCGCTTCGCCGCCCAGCTGGCCGACCGGGCCGGGCGCCCGGCGCTGGCCGGGCCGCTGCCGCAGGTGCTCACCGCCCACCGCGGCATGTTCACCGGGCAGTTGGGCGCGGGCGCGGACCCGGACGACTTCTTCCGCGACCGGGTCGAGGAGCCGGACCCGCTGCACCTCCAGGTGCTGCTGCTGCGGCAGGCCCCCGGCCCGGCCGGCGGACCGCCGGACGGGCAGGACGGCCCGGCCGAGGTGCCGGAGTCGGACGCGGGCCCGCGCAGCTTCGGCGTGAGCCGGGCGCACCGGCTGGCCGCCGCGCACGACGTCCGGCTGACCGAGTACGCGAGCGGCCGCCCGGAAGCGCTGCACGCGCTGGTCGACCTGGTCGCGCTGACCGACTTCGCCGCGGTCTACCTGGGGCTCGCCGCCGCGCAGTCCTGAGACGGTCGGCCGGGTCGGGCCGCCCGGCCGGTACGGTAAGCGCTCGACGAGGCTGACCGGGCCGACCGACCGTGAGGACCCACTGGCATGAGTACCGAAGGCGGCACCAAGGCACTGGTGGCGGCGCTGTCCGCGAATCTGGCGATCGCGGTAGCCAAGTTCACCGCCTTCGGCTTCACCGGCTCCTCCTCGATGCTGGCCGAGGGCGTGCACTCGGTGGCCGACTCCGGCAACCAGGTGCTGCTGCTGATCGGCGGCAAGCGGGCGCGCCGGGCGGCCGACGAGGAGCACCCGTTCGGGTACGGCCGCGAGCGCTACGTGTACGGCTTCCTGGTCGCGATCGTGCTGTTCAGCGTCGGCGGCCTGTTCGCGGTCTACGAGGGCTGGCACAAGGTCAACCACCCGGAGGCGCTGGACTCCTGGGGCTGGGCGGTCGGCGTGCTGGTCTTCGCCATCGCGATGGAGGGCTGGTCCTTCCTCACCGCGGTGCGGGAGTCGGCCAAGGTCAAGGGCAGCCGGAGCTGGACCCAGTTCATCCGCACCGCCAAGGCGCCGGAGCTGCCGGTGGTGCTGCTGGAGGACACCGGCGCGCTGATCGGCCTGGTGCTCGCGCTGTTCGGCGTCTCGCTCACCGTGATCACCGGCGACGGCGTCTGGGACGGCGTCGGCACCCTCTGCATCGGCGTCCTGCTGGTACTGATCGCCGTGGTGCTCGCGCTGGAGACCAAGTCGCTGCTGCTCGGCGAGTCCGCCGACAAGGAGTCGGTGCGGCGGATCCGCGAGGCGCTGGTGGACGGCCGCTCGGTCACCGGGGTGATCCACATGCGGACCCTGCACCTCGGCCCGGAGGAACTGCTGGTCGCCGCCAAGATCGCCGTCAACGCGGAGGACAGCGCCGCCCGGGTGGCGGAGGCGATCGACGCGGCCGAGGAGCGGGTCCGCGCGGTCGTCCCGATCGCGCGGGCGATCTACCTGGAGCCCGACGTCTACAGCGCCGAGAAGGCCGCCGCGGGCGAGGACCCGGCCGCCACGCCCGGCGGGCCCGGCCCCGGGGCGGCGCACTGACGCCCGGAGCTGGAGCGGTGCTGGAGCGCCGGTCGGGCCGGGGGCCGAAAACGGTCATCGGCAGACGGCCGGTGGGGCCGTCGGTGTAGATTCGTCACCAGAGCCAGAACGTCGCTGCTGATGGCGGTCGATCGGCGGTCCGCGCCCGTAGGGTGTGCGCCGGTCGAGGGAGAGAGGTCCTCCGACGGTTTGTGCTGCGCACGGGAGCCGGTCCGCCATCGCGGGGTCCGGCGGCCTGGGCGCGGCCGTACCTCCGTACGGCCCGCCGCGCGCGACACACGCCCGGACCTTTGGCCCCACCCCCATCAGCGAGGAGCAGACGCATGTCGACCGACATCACCGGTGACTTCAAGGTCGCCGACCTTTCCCTGGCGCCGTTCGGCCGCAAGGAGATCCAGCTGGCCGAGCACGAGATGCCCGGTCTGATGGCGATCCGCGCCGAGTACGCCGAGGCGCAGCCGCTGGCCGGCGCCCGGATCACCGGCTCGCTGCACATGACCATCCAGACCGCCGTGCTGATCGAGACCCTGACGGCGCTCGGCGCCGAGGTCCGCTGGTGCTCCTGCAACATCTTCTCCACCCAGGACCACGCGGCCGCCGCCATCGCGGTCGGCCCGGAGGGCACCCCGGAGAACCCGCAGGGCGTGCCGGTCTTCGCCTGGAAGGGCGAGACCCTGGACGAGTACTGGTGGTGCACCGAGCAGGCGCTGACCTGGCCGGACGGCAAGACCCCGAACATGATCCTGGACGACGGCGGCGACGCCACCCTGCTGATCCACAAGGGCGTCGAGTTCGAGAAGGCCGGCGCCGCGCCGGACCCGTCCACCGCGGACAACGACGAGTTCCGGATCATCCTGGAGCTGCTCAACCGCACCCTGAAGGACACCCCGAACAAGTGGACCGAGGTCGCCGCCACCATCAAGGGCGTGACCGAGGAGACCACCACCGGTGTCCACCGCCTGTACGAGATGCACCGTGACGGCACCCTGCTGTTCCCGGCGATCAACGTCAACGACGCCGTCACCAAGTCGAAGTTCGACAACAAGTACGGCTGCCGCCACTCGCTGATCGACGGCATCAACCGCGCCACCGACGTGCTGATCGGCGGCAAGGTCGCCGTCGTCGCCGGCTACGGCGACGTGGGCAAGGGCTGCGCCGAGTCGCTGCGCGGCCAGGGCGCCCGCGTGATCATCACCGAGATCGACCCGATCTGCGCGCTGCAGGCGGCGATGGACGGCTACCAGGTCACCACCCTGGAGGACGTCGTCTCGATCGCGGACATCTTCATCACCACCACGGGCAACAAGGACATCATCCTTGCCTCGCACATGGAGAAGATGAAGCACCAGGCGATCGTCGGCAACATCGGCCACTTCGACAACGAGATCGACATCGCGGGCCTGGCGAAGCTGCCCGGCATCGTGAAGACCGAGGTCAAGCCGCAGGTCCACGAGTGGCGCTTCGCGGACGGCCACACCATCATCATGCTGTCCGAGGGCCGCCTGCTGAACCTGGGCAACGCGACCGGCCACCCGTCCTTCGTGATGTCCAACTCCTTCGCCAACCAGACGATCGCCCAGATCGAGCTGTTCACGAAGACCGAGCAGTACCCGATCGGCGTCTACGTGCTGCCGAAGCACCTGGACGAGAAGGTCGCCCGTCTGCACCTCGACGCGCTGGGCGTGAAGCTCACCACCCTGACCAAGGACCAGGCCGACTACATCGGCGTCCCGGTCGAGGGCCCGTACAAGGCGGAGCAGTACCGCTACTGATGCGGTGAGCCCGTCGCGGTGAGCCGCCGTCGAGGCGGCGGGCCGCGAACGCCGGTGGCCGGCACCCCGCTCGGGGTGCCGGCCACCGGCGCGTCCGGCCGCGCTCAGCGCGGGATGTCGGCCGCGCTCAGCGCGGGATGTCGGCCGCGCTCAGCGCGGGATGTCGGCCGTCCCTAGCGCAGGACCTCGGTCGTCCAGGCGCCCGCGTCCACGCCGAGAGCCTTGGTGTGGGCGAGCATCCACGGCAGTCCGCCGAGCTGCGCCAGCGAGGGCGGCAGTTCGTCCCCGGCCCCGACGCACACCTGCACCCCGTTGTCGGTGGCGCACTGCGGCGGGTTCGGCCCGGTGACCGGCACGCCGTCCTTCCCGGACGGCGGCGTCTGCGCCCCCGCGGTGGCCGGCTTCACGGAGAACCAGACGGTCTTGCCCTCCGCTTCGAGCATCAGCCACATGCTCCAGGCGCCCTTGCCGTCCGAGCCCGGACGGCTCAGCTGGACATTGGTGGCCTTGAACGCCTCGGGCAGTCCGGTGAACCGCACCGGCAGCGGGACGTCCCAGGTGTCGTACCGGACTCCGGCGGCCACCTTGTGCAGGACCTCCCGGCCGATGTCGGCCGGCCGGCCGTCGGAGCCCGCGAGCTCCGCCCAGCGGCCCGAAGGCGTCAGCCACCGCAGGGTGGGACTGTCGTTCGGCCGTGCGCCGGAGACCACCCAGTAGGCGGTGCGGCCGTCGACCGGCTCGGCCTCCTCGGTGCGGATGTCGCTGCCGGGCGGCCCGGTCATCAGGGGCCGGGACCCGGCCGGGTACAGGGAGAGCCGCAGCCGCGGGGCGTTCCCGCCCTTGCCGCTCGCCTGCAGCTCGACGCCGTGGAACCCGGTCTGGTAGCCGGTGCCGTTCTCGCCGCCGGCCCACTCCGGCAGCCAGCCGAACCGGAGTTCGGGGGTCAGCGGGTCGGCCCGGTCCGGTGCGGCGGTCGGGGAGGGTGTGGCCGTCGGGGACGCGGTGGCCACCGGGGACGGGGCGCCGGCCGCGGGCGCGGCCGGCAGGACGGGGGCGGCGGTGCCGTTACCCGGCAGCAGGAGGGTGCCGCCGGCCACCACCGCGGCCGTCGCGGCCGCGACGACACCGGTCACGGCCAGCCTGCGGCGGCGCAGCCGGGCCGCGCCCTCGGCCATGGACCGGCCGGTGTCGAAGCCCGGAGGCGGCGCCGGTTCGTCGGCCAGGGCCGACAGACGGGTGGCCAGGTCGTGCGGGTCGGTGGCGGTCATGACATCCTCTCGACGACGGTGGGACGGGCGGTGAGCCCGCTGCGGAGGGTCTCCAGCGCGCGGGAGCTCTGGCTCTTGACGTTGCCGGAGGAGCAGCCCAGGGCCTCGGCGGCCTGGTCGATCGTCAGGTCGCAGTAGTAGCGCAGCACCACGGTGACCCGCTGGCGCGGCGGCAGCGCGGCCAGGGCGCGCCGCAGGTCGAGCGAGACGTCCAGATCGACGCCCGCGGCGGCGGTGTCCGGCTCGACGGCGGTGCGGACGGTGCGGCGCCACCACGGGGAGCGCTGCTCGGCCAGGAACGTGTTGACCAGCACCCGGCGGGCGTAGCCGTCCCGGTTCTCCACCCGGGCGGCCCTGGCCCAGTTCACGTACAGCTTGGTGACGGTCTCCTGGACCAGGTCGTCGGCCCGGTGCCAGTCCCCGCACAGCAGATAGGCGACCTTCCGCAACCAGCCGCTCCTGGACGCCACGTACTCCGTGAACTCCGCGTCGCGTTCCTGCTTCGCCATCCGCACCTCCTCTCGTCGTGGCGTCGGCGCGCTGCCGCGCCGATCACCCCCCTAATGCGAGCGGGCGGCCCGAACGTTGCACGCGGGTTCGAAAATCGCCCACGTAGGCTTTCGGGCATGCCCAATGGCCGGTACTCGCTCCATGACACGCACGACCACGTCCTGCTCGGTGAGGAGCGCTTCAGCTGCGCCCCCGGGGCGGCCGGCTGGCGGTACGTCTCCAAGACCTACGCGCCGGACGGCCGGGTGATCGGCGGCGTCGACCTCACGCTGGACTCGCGGGCCCGGCCGCTGCGGATGGAACTGCGGGCCGGGGGCTGGCAGGTGCGCGGCGGGGCGGTGGACGGGGTCGCCTGGGTCCGGACCGACGCGGCGGACCCGGCCGGTGAGCACGCGCTGGAGGGGCACGACCGGGCGCACGCCTTCACCGGCCGCTCGCCGGGTTTCCTGGTCGCCACCGCCCGACTGCTGCGGCTGGCGGAGGGGGCGAGCGCCCGGGTGCGGCTGGTCGCGTTCACCGAGCCGGTGCTGGCGCCGCGCACCCTCGACCAGGGGTGGCTGCTGGAGGGCGTCGACACGCACGAGACGGACTCGGGGCCGCTGCTGGTCGAGCGCTACCAGGTCGCGGACCTGGAGACGGGGGAGCAGCAGGTCGTGCACCTGGCGGGGGACGTGGTGCTGTCGGCGGGCGGGGTCGAGCTGGAGGAACTGGCCTCACCGCCGAACGCCTGGCGGGTGGGCGGCGGCGAGGAGGAGGAAGAAGAGGAGTAGCGGGGCAGCGGGGCTCAGGACGGCGGGGCTCAGGACGGCGGGGCTCAGGATGGTGGGGCTCGGGATGGTGGGGCTCAGGACGGCGGGGCGAAGCCGGAGCCGGCGGCGGGCTTGTCGAAGGACGGGGCCGGCGGGGCGGTCGGGACAGCCGGGGCGGTGACCGGGGGCGCGGGCTGGGTGGGTGCGGCCATGGGTGCGGCCGGCATGGTCGGCGCGGCCGGCGCGGGTGCCGTCGGGATGCCGAGGACCCGGACGGGCCGGCCGTCGGTCGTGACGGGCACCGGGACGGGGGCCGGACGCTGGACGGGCACCTGCCCGGGCAGCGGCGCGGCCGCCCGCAGCCGCTCCTCGGCACGCAGCCGCTCCTCGGCACGCAGCCACTCCCGGCGCTGGCGCTCGGTGAGCACCGCCCCCAGGTACGCGGCCGGGTGCAGCCCCGGCGGCACCGGGTGGCCGGTCCGGGCGGCCAGGTCCTCGGCCAGCCGGGTGGTCATCCGGTTCATCACCGCAGGGTCCAACTGGCCGATCCTGCCGAGCAGTTGGCGAACGGCGAGCCAGAGCGGCTCCGGGACGGCGGACAGGTCCATCGCGACCAGCTCGTGGCCCATCGCCTGCAGCAGCTGCGGGTGCACCGGCGGCAGCGGGGAGCCGCCGCGGCCCGTGACCGGGGTGCGCTCGCGGACCACCACCGTCCCGGCGAAGATGTCGCCGAGCCGCTTGCCCTCCGAGTGCACCGCCGAGGTGATCACGGCCGGCGAGCCGGTCAGCGCGACGAATTCGAAGAAGCCGACCAGCCCGCGCACCAGCGAGTGACGGAACCGCACCGGCCCGCCGTCGGTGCGCACCACCCGCAGGCCGAGCGCGGCCTTGCCGAGCGAGCGCCCGTTGGTGAGGGTCTCGACCATCACCGGGACGGCGACCAGGAAGAACACCATCAGGCCGATCATCGTGGCCGCCAGCGCCGCGCCGTCGAGGTCGACCAGGGCGACGCTCAAGAGGAGTGTGAACACCAGAAGGGCGGCGAACTCCACGAGCAGGTCGAGCACGATCGCCAGTGCCCGGCTCGGAAGCTTCGCCGTCTGCAGGCCGAGGACGACCGCCTCACCCGTCACCAGGTCGCTCAAGACACCTGTCCGTTCACGCTCTTGGAGCCGGTACGGCTCGCTCATGGAGATCCGGGACCGCCGAGGGCGGCAGTGCCGGGCGGGAATCGGACCGGATCGGCCCCCCACGACCCGCTCTCCGCAGTCCGAACCGCAGCCGCCAACATACGGGGCCCGGTGGGCGCACGGGAAGTGAGATCCCCGGGGGCCGCCACGCGGGCCCCTGCTGGCATGCTGGGGCCGCACGCGTCCGTCCGTACCTGCCCGTACGTACCCGACCGCCCGCCAGCCCGCCCGCGCACGCACGTCCGCGCCCACCGCCGATCATGGAGCCGCCGAATGGACCTGGACGTCTTCGTCGCCACCCACCAGGGGGAGTGGGCCCGGCTGGACGCCCTCGCCCGCAGGCGCCGGCTCAGCGGCGAGGAGGCGGACGAACTGGTCACCCTCTACCAGCGCGCCACCGGCCACCTGGCCAAGGTCCAGGCCGCCGCGCCCGACCCGTCGCTGGTGGGCCGGCTGACCGGACTGGTCTCGCGCGCCCGCAGCGCCGTGACCGGCGCCCGCACCAACGGCTGGCAGGACGTCGCCCGCTACTACACGGTCAGCTTCCCGGCCGCGCTCTACCGGGCGCGCCGCTGGTGGATACCCGTCGCGGTGATCTCACTGCTCGCCACCGTGTTGCTCGCGTGGTGGATGGCCACCCACCCGGAGGTCCGCAACAGCCTCGTCGCCCCCGACCACCTGCGGGAGCTGACCCGCCCCGGCGGACAGTACGAGGCGTACTACTCGGACCGGCCGGCCAGTTCCTTCGCCGCGCAGGTCTGGACGAACAACGCCTGGATCGCCGTGCAGTGCCTGCTGTACGGCATCGCCCTGGGTATCCCCGTGGTCTACGTGATGTGGACCAACGTGGTGAACCTCGGCATCGGCGTCGGGCTGATGGCCTCCGCCGGACGCCTCGACGTCTTCCTCGGCCTGCTCATTCCGCACGGACTGCTGGAACTGACCGCGGTCTTCGTGGCCGGCGGCCTCGGCCTGCGCCTCGGCTGGACGGTCATCGACCCCGGACCGCGGACGCGCGCTGTCGCACTGGCCGAACAGGGCCGCTCGATCATCGGTATGTCCATGGGCCTGGCGACGGTGCTGGCGGTCTCCGGCGTCCTCGAAGCCTTCGTCACCCCGTCCGGCCTGCCCACCTGGGCGCGAATCGCCATCGGCGTCCTGGCCGAGGCGGCGTTCCTCCTCTATGCCCTGGTGCTGGGTCGGAAGGCCGCGGAGGGCGGGGAGTTCGGCGACGTGGACGCGGCCGACCGGGCCGATCTGCAGCCCGTCGCCGGCTGAGCCCTGGCGATCAGCACCCCTCTGACCTGCTAGTCTTCTCTTCGTTCGGCCAAACCATTGACGTGGTGGGGGCGGACGAGTAGGTTTCAACGGTTGGGACTGACTGGACAACGGTCGATCCCGGGCGTTAGTGTCTACGACACCGCCGAATCGAGGGCGAGCGCGTTTTACGAAATGCGCATCCTCTGACGAAGCAAATCCCACGGACTGAGCACACCGAAGGCTTTGATACGCTTCGGTACGAAGTTCGCAGGAAATCCCGCCGGCGGGAATCGGATGAATGAAACTCCGGAAAACGGAGCGGAAAACATCTGATAAGCTGGGAACACGAAAGAACGAAGCCCGGAGGGTCCGCTGGAAGGCGGTCCGAAGGAAGCGTCCGTTCCTTGAGAACTCAACAGCGTGCCAAAAGTCAACGCCAGATATGTTGACATCCCCGGCCTCGATCGTCTGATCGGGGTTGGAGATTCCTTTTGAAACAAACACTAGCGAGGACGCAGTGCGCGGGACCGCCCTATTCCGGTGGTTGCCGTGCCGCTCAACGCGGGTGTGCACCGGTCTTCGGGCCGAGTAAACATTCACGGAGAGTTTGATCCTGGCTCAGGACGAACGCTGGCGGCGTGCTTAACACATGCAAGTCGAACGGTGAAGCCCTTCGGGGTGGATCAGTGGCGAACGGGTGAGTAACACGTGGGCAATCTGCCCTGCACTCTGGGACAAGCCCTGGAAACGGGGTCTAATACCGGATATGACCTTCCTCCGCATGGGGGTCGGTGTAAAGCTCCGGCGGTGCAGGATGAGCCCGCGGCCTATCAGCTTGTTGGTGGGGTAATGGCCTACCAAGGCGACGACGGGTAGCCGGCCTGA